>NZ_JBPNHS010000001.1:0-44552 GCF_054006115.1 Mesoaciditoga sp.
AACATGCAAATCAATTATAACACCCGACTTGACAACGGAATAATTTTACATGGTGAGTCTGCCCCCATTTATGGGGGAAGTGACGGCGAAGCCGGCGTAGGGGGTAGAAACGAAGTGATAACTTGGGCGTCGAAGCACTTCAAATGAAACTGAATTTTTCAAGGTTTTTTATGGTATTTTAATCAACCCTCCCCGTTACCTAACGTTGTTCACGGCTTCGTCTTGGTCGGAAAAACGAAAAAGACATTGCAATTATGCAATCTTGCTCCCCTCGCACTCTGTGAAATTGGCGGAATCAATGTAGAAACGTAGAAAATGAACCCTCCTCTCCAACTTCGTTGGCCCTCTCCTCCCAGGCTTGGGAGGAGAAGAAGCGAAAGAGCTGTTTTGCAAATGAGAAAAGTTTGTCCATTTGTGGGAAAGTATTGCCAAAGTTATTTTATCCTAGTTGTATAAGAAGTGGCAACGAAGCTATTTTATGATAAGTCTTTACCAGCTTTGAAACGCTTGCCAACACTTATGAACTCTCCATCTGTGGACTCATAAAAACGAGGTTGGAAAACATACGGATGTGTTAGCATGTCAAATATGTTCCCCTTTCCCCCTTTTTTTGAAGTTTCTGTCAAAACATATGAAGACGCCATGCAAGGTGCGAAATAACAAAGTTGGAGGCACAGGATGTTTCCTTCTTTCCCCCAGTTTCGATAAATATTTTTGTGCATTAAAATTTATCCATTTTAAAGTTCTGCTATCAGATTCCTAACGACATCTAAATTCATACCAAGCAGTTGTTTTTTTATACCAGCGTAACCTTTTTCAAATATTGATGCTCGAACGCCGTTATCCAGCTCTATTTTACATTCTATCAAGCTGCCTATCAAATCCGCCGCACGAGTTATTTTTCCTTCCCTTCCACCTCCAAATGGTTCTAACATAAGTGGAGCATAGTGATGTGCAACTTCATCTGGAATCAACGGCAAAAGATCTTCATGCACCATCTTAGATTCAACCTTTTCTATAACCTCTTCAAAACCTTCAACACGCCTCTTGGTAGGTGATATTATGTCTCCCGTAAGCGCTTCTGGAACATCGTGGAAAAGTGCCCTTTCCAATACATTTAAAACGTCAACTTTTCCATCCTCAAGGGCCAAGAGATAGGCTACAAAAACGACGAAGAGTGTGTGACCAGAAACAGTTGTTGGGACTGTGCGAGAATGTTGATTCCAGCGTACCGCATGCATAAGACCTCTCACCCTTGTTAGGTATTTCTTTAAATTTTCATTTGAAAGCAATTTTTTCAAAGAATCGACTTTCATTTCTTCTATCTTTTCCATTATGGAATCTCTAATTTCGGAGAAATACTCACCAAAAAGTCTGCTATTCACATCCGCTTCAACGAAAGCGGCGTAAGTGTCAGCCGCTTCGAGGATCTTTCCCTCTAATGAGTCGTCTCTTGAATTTATAATGGCATCTTCAAACTCCTCTTTCCATTCATCGGGTACCGTTTGAATAACGTCTTCAACCGCTCCTTTGTAGACTTCTTCCCAAAGATTAGGAGAAAGCCTTTGAATGGTTCTCTTAGTTTCCAGAGATATATCAGAGAGTATGCATTTTGGCATATCTTTAAGCACTCCACGAACGATCAATTTTTTGAAATCCACATCTTTTCCATCGATTTTTTCCATCATGCCAAGAAGATGTGCGGTTTGGAGGATAAAACCGCTGTTCGAAGCTTCACTATTTTGTTCAACAGTTGGCTTATTATTCCACCTTCTCATTGAAAACATCCTTGTCATTAGGTAAACAAGATCTGAAATCATACCAATTCCTCCTCTCACAATCTCACAAAAAAATCATTTAAACTTTTTAGCATTTCTTCGAATTTCTTTTTTACCCTTTCGTTGAATTCTGCGTAATAAGATGGAATTTCATCCGTGATTTTTGAAAACGAAAGTGCCATTTCCACCTCATCAGGTTGAGAAAAATTTCTCTCAAATTTATTTCCAAAATATCTCATAGCCCTTCTTCCAACGTGAATAAAAGGCACTCCAAAACTTTCCGCTGTGAGAGAAACATGAAATCTTTCTGAGATGACAAATTTCGCATTGGAAATAACTTCCATTATATCTTCAAGTCTGGAAACCACCACTACATCTTCGGTTTTCAAATTTTCTGAGACATCTACTGCCGCTCGTGAATCTTCAGGACTTGTAACTATTATTCTCGCGTCCAAAGCGGGTAACCATCTAAGTTCTTTGTATTTTCTTAGTGAGCCATTGAACCGTGGCGCAAAAACGGCAAATTTACTTTTTTCCCTTTCAAAATGTTCAAGCAGGTATACGTGTGATATGTCCGTCCCCATTTTAATTCTTTCACCTGCCCAAAATTTGGCCCACCTTGTTGAAGAAGGATCTGTTAAAAATCCTTTTACCAGAGAGCTCATAAGTATCGTTGAAAATCTCTTAAGCCCTTCTTTTCTCATTTCTCCAAGACTTACACCAAAAAAGAAAATGGGCTTTCCAAATTCCAAAGCCACGGATAAAACATCAAGAGGATCCGTTTTTTCCACTACGCGTCTTCCGGCAAATATAACTCCATCAGAAAAAATCACAGATTTTAAAGCCTCTCTAAATGTTACAGGGAAATCGGCTTTTATATCCCTATCTTTTAACACTTCTACCATTTGAAGGTATGTAAGCCTTTCACCGTAACTCTTACTGCCTTGCCCACACAGTATGGTAATTCTTTTCAAGAATCTCCACCTTTCCAATAATCCTTTCCGTACTTTTGTTCAAGAGACGTTATATCATCAATCCGTTCCTCGTTTTTACCTTTCTTACTCCTTTTCAAGAGAAATAAAACTATTAAAATCAATGGAAGCCCTGTCCATATTCCCCAAAACGATGCGAACTTCAAAGATATGAAGAAGAGATTTTCTCTTCTCCATTTTGAATAAAATTCATTGAAATTTTCTCCAAGCACATCCGAAAAGCTTTCCTCCCAACTCTTGCCATTTCGCACATCGTTCAAGACGACGGGAAGGTTTTTTTCAAAATCGCATTTTTCATCCATGGCATTGAACAGCGCGTATACTTCTGAGTAATACTCCCCTTTTGACGCTTCATCGTTTGGATAATTTTTTAATTTCAAAGGATCAACACTCCAAAAAAGAAAGGGATTTTCGCCAAGCGGACTGGTGTAGGTTCCCTCTTTTCCACCGTACCAGGTTGCCAATCCTTCCATAACCCATAACGGCATAAGATGATGGTATCTTTTTATCCAGGCAAATTGAAACACGTGCATCAGTTCATGTGCAACTGTTGCACGTGTTTGAGAGGGAAAATTCATATCAACCAGAACGCGAAAACTGTCTGGATAGGAAACAGTGAAGCCCATCTCTGGGCCAAAATTCCCCTTTGCGATCATCATATAAATTGGGCGTGTTGGATACACCCCCCACATTTTCTCCAGAGAATCCCAGAATTCTTCACTCCAGCTTTTAACGTTTATCGTGTACTTTTCGCTTATTCCATTTTGCACGGATATGTAAATTGGAAGGCTAAAAGCTGTTATCGCAAAGAAAATCTCAAATATCAAAATCCATGTTATTTTTTGCAAAGAACACAAGTTCCGCATATATGAAGTCGTCTATCTCACCATCCATAACAGCTTGTATGTTGCCAGTCTCGTGATTGGTGCGGTGATCTTTAACCATTGTGTAAGGCTGGAACACGTACGATCTTATTTGACTTCCCCAACCTATTTCTTTTAAATTACCCTGAATTTTTTGAAGTTTTTCCTGACGTTTCTCCAATTCCAGTTGATAAAGTCTTGCCTTTAAAACTCTCATCGCGACTTCTCTGTTTTGAATTTGCGACCTTTCGTTTTGACAGGTTACAACTATACCCGTTGGCAAGTGGGTTATCCTGACAGCGGAATCAGTTCTGTTAACATGCTGCCCTCCCGCTCCTGAAGAACGATAGGTGTCTATTTTCAAATCTTCATCTTTTATTTCAACTTCTATTTCGTCTTTGAATTCAGGGATGACGTTGACGGACGCAAAAGAAGTGTGCCTTCTTTTCGCAGCGTCAAATGGTGAAATTCTTACAAGCCTGTGAACGCCTCTTTCATGTTTTAAAAGCCCATAAGCGTTTTCTCCCTTTATCAAGATGGTTGCGCTGTTTATCCCGGCTTCGTCGCCTGGTTGTATGTCTATTTCCTCTATTTCAAAACCATTTTTTTCTGCCCAACGTGTGTACATTCTTAAAAGCATGTTCGCCCAGTCGTGAGATTCCGTTCCACCAGCTCCAGGGTGTATGGACAAATAACAATTCAAAGAGTCAAACTTTCCATTGAGCATCATTAGCATTTCAAAGCTCTCTAAAAGTTTTTGCGCTTCTTCTGCTCCCTTTTCAAGACTTTCTACGAACTCATCTCCCTCTTCTGAGAGCTCTATCCCAATTTCAAGTTCTTCTATCTTTGATTTTATAACCTGAAATTTTTCGTATTTTTTCTTTATCAAATTCAGTTTTTTCAAAGTTTCTTGGGCACTTTTCATATCATTCCAAAAATCGGGAGATGCGCTTTGCGTTTCCAACTCTTTTATCTCTTTTTTCATTTCTTCTTCATCAAAAAATTTCTTTATCTCATTAAACCTTTTTTGGACGTCTTCTATCTTGGTTCTTAATTCGTAACTGATCAAGAACTATCACCATCCTTGCGTTTTTAAACTTCTTGCATTTCAAGCGTGTATTCGAGTTTTATCTCTTTACTCTCATTCTCTTCTTTTTGCCACTTGATCCCACTTTATTAGATGTTTTTGAACCGTTTCCTCCAACAGGAGAAGAAAATTCATCGTGTTGTGCTTGCAAGATGGCAAACGTCTTCTTCGCTTCTTCCCTTTCTTTTTGTTCGTCGACAACAACTATTCTGAACGCTATCGAGGAAATATCATCGTACATTCCGTCTACCATTTCTTCGAACAACTCGTAGCTGTCTTTTTTGAACTCTATGACCGGATCCTTCTGCCCGTAAGCTCTCAAATTCACGGATTCTTTAAGATGATCAACGGTTTGAAGGTGCATTCTCCATCTTTCGTCTATGACTTTGAGCATGACGTACTTTATTATGTTGGCGAATTGTTCTTCGCCTATTTCTTTAACTTTCAACTCGTAATTTTCTTTGATCGATTTCATCAGCTCTTCTTTGAGATCTTCTCTTGATTCGATGGGATTTTTATTCAAATCTATGAATGGGAAGATGCCTTTTAGTTCTTCTATCATGCCTTCTATATTCCATTCATCCGCTATCTTAGAGTAACAGTATTTTTGGATCCTTCTATCCACCACATCTTCAAATATATCCATGAGGTGACTTTCCACATCTGTCCCGTCAAGGATCCAATTTCTATGCGAGTAAATGGCATTTCTTTGTCTGTCTAAAACCGCATCGAGTTCTAATAGATGTTTTCGTATTGAAAAATGCATACCTTCAACTTTTTTCTGGGCTTGCTCTATCAACTTGCTCAGCATCCCATGTTGAATTGGCTCTCCCTCACCTATTTTCAATGTATTCATAAGGCTTTTCATCTTATCTCCGCCAAATATTCTCAATAGATTATCTTCAGTTGAAAGATAAAATCGAGTTTCTCCAGGATCGCCCTGGCGCCCGCATCTACCCCTTAACTGGTTATCTATTCTTCTAGCCTCATGCCTTTCCGTGCCCAAAACATAAAGTCCTCCAAGCTCTTTAACTCCTTCCCCAAGCTTTATGTCGGTTCCTCTGCCAGCCATGTTGGTGGCTATCGTGACTGCACCCTTCTGCCCAGCTTTAGCTATTATTTCCGCTTCTCTTTCTGGATGCTTGGCGTTTAAAACCTCGTGGGGAATGCCACGCTTTTTCAGCATCTGGCTTAGCCTTTCACTTTTTTCTATGGAAATGGTACCGACGAGAACAGGTTGGCCTTTTTCATGCCTCTTAACTATGTCTTCCACTATCGCATCGAATTTTTCTTTTTCCGTCCTGAAGATAAGATCGTTCATATCTTTACGTATAACAGGCTTATTCGTTGGAATAATTACGACTTCCATGTTGTAAATTTGATCGAATTCTTCTTTTTCAGTGTAAGCGGTTCCGGTCATTCCGGCGAGTTTTTTATACATAAGAAAGTAATTCTGCAACGTTATCGTGGCGTAAGTTACGGTTTCTTCTTTTACCCTAACCCCTTCTTTTGCCTCAATGGCTTGATGCAGACCTTCACTGTATCTTCTTCCTTCCAAAACACGTCCCGTGAATTCGTCCACTATGAGAACTTCACCGTTACGCACGAGGTAGTCAACGTCTCTTTTGTAAAGGTGCAAAGCTCTTAGAGCGTTTAAAAGGTGAAAGTTGTAATTTATATTCTGCGGATCGTAAAGGTTGTTAATTCCTAAGAGCTTTTCTGCTTTTTTAATTCCCTCTTCAGTAAGGCTCACCGTTTTTGACTTTTCATCTATCTTGAAATCTCTTTCTGGGGAGAATTTTTTTGCCAGTGATGCGAACATCTTGTAAAGCTTTGAAGAGGTGCCGGCAGGCCCAGAAATTATCAAAGGAGTCCTTGCTTCATCTATAAGGACGCTGTCCACTTCATCAACTATTGCATAATTATGACCTCTTTGGACACGCTGTTCGGGCAAGTACGCCAAATTGTCCCTCAAATAATCAAAACCCATTTCGTTGTTGGTACCGTAAGTCACATCACGATTGTACATTTCTCTTCTTTCATCCGGATTCATTTCCGACTGAATGGCACCAACTTTCAGTCCCAGCATTTCATATACGGGTCCCATCCATTCGGCATCCCTGCGTGCCAAATAATCGTTAACGGTTATGATGTGAACTCCTTTTCCGCTTAGAGCGTTTAAGTATGCCGGCATGACTGCCACAAGAGTTTTGCCTTCGCCAGTTTTCATTTCGGCAACCATTCCTCTATGCAGAGCAACGGCACCCATAATTTGAACATCGAAAGGTCTTAAACCTATCGCCCTTTTTGCCGCTTCTCTTGCCAAAGCGAATGCCTCGGGCATCAGTTCATCTAGCGTTTCGCCTTTGGATAACCTTTCTTTGAATTCTTCGGTTTTCTTCGGAAAATCCGAATCATTCAGCTTTTTCATCTGTCCTTCCAAAGCGTTTACTTTTTCAACTATTTTAGAAAAGCTCTTTATGTATCTTTTGTTTTGATCGAACAACTTGCCAACAAATGACATTTTTCATCCCTCCAGTAACGCTTCCCACGCGCGTTTCACAACTTCTTCTGGCTTCACCTCTTCATCTTCTCCTTGTGTGTTTTTAAGATGAAGTAGGAATTCCACATTTCCAGCAGGCCCTTTTATAGGGGAAAAAGTTAACCCCTTTACAGAAAAGCCAATTCCGCGCGAGAAGCTTATCACGCCATTCAGCACGTTCGTATGAACCTCTTTTGATCTTACCACGCCTTTTTTCAAATTTTCGCGTCCGGCTTCAAATTGCGGTTTAACAAGACAAACGCTTTCACCCTTACTCACGAGAACCTCTTTTACAACGGGCAAGATGAGTCTTAAAGATATAAACGAAAGATCACAACTTATGAAGTCTATTTCATCGCTGAAATCTTCTTTTTTCAAAAAACGCGCGTTTGTTCTTTCCATTACCACCACACGCGGATCATTTCTTAGCTTCCATGAAAATTGACCGTATCCCACATCAACGGAGTAAACTTTTTGTGCTCCATTTTCAAGCATAACCTGCGTAAAACCACCCGTTGATGCTCCAAAATCGGCGCATACCTTTCCTTTCAAATCTATTTTGAACTCTTCTATGGCTTTTAACAATTTATGTGCTCCCCGAGAAACGTAGGGACTCTTTTTCTTCAATTGAATTTCAACATCATCGTTGACTTTTTTTCCAGCCTTATCGGCCAATTGACCGTTCACAATGACGTTCCCTTCCAAAATTTCAGCCTTTGCCCGGCTTTGGGAATGAAAAAAGCCACGCTCAACCAAGAGTTCGTCAAGCCTTTTTTTCAAACTCTCACTCCTTGGAAAATTTCTCATCGAACAGTACTTTGTAAAGATAAAGACCATGTGCGGGAGCCGTAGCCCCCGCTTTGCTTCTATCCTTCATTTCCAAAAGTTCTTTCACATAGGAAGGTTTCCACGTTCCAACTCCAACTTTAACCAAAGTTCCAACTATATTTCTAACCATTCTTTTCAAATAAGACTTTCCCTCTACCCTTACCATTATAAACCTGGAAATTTTGATGATCCTTATTCTGTAAATAATTCTCATCGGGCTCCTATCGTCGTGTTTGTCTTTGGAAACGAACGACGTGAAATCATGGTAACCTTCCAAATAGCTGGCAGCTTCCCTCATCTTTTCGATATCCAATTCGTACGGGAACCACCATGCCCTCTTTCTTAAAAATATATCCTTTTCTTTCCTGTTGTATATGAAATATTGGTATATTCTTTTAACGGCGGCCACTCTTGGGGAGAAGTTATCAGCTGTGAACCATACATCTCTTACCCTCATGTCTTCCGGTAATACAGAATTCAAAGCTTCTTTTACGTTTTTTTCGCTCATGCGGGGATTTATCCTGTCAAAGGAGAACACCTGGTAATTCGCGTGTACCCCCGCATCCGTTCTTCCGGCCATATCCGTTTTCAAATGCCTTTTGAATATGACCTCTATGGCTTTGTTGAGTTCTCCCTGAACCGTGCGCACCGTTGGATGGTATTGCGAACCGTGAAAATTTGTTCCATCGTATTCGACTACGCAAGCAACCTTCATTTCAAATCAATCCTTGGCCACGGCGAATGCCACAACTTTGTCTTCATCATCTAGGCTTACGCATTTTACTCCCATGGTCACGCGACTTGTGATGGAAACGTCGCTTGCTTTAAATCGAATGGCTTTACCATTGGCGGTAACGGCTATTATTTCATCTTCATCGTTAACGGGCTTAACGCCAACTATCAAACCGGTTTTTTCCGTCATCTTCAAATTCTTGACACCGTATCCGCCTCTATGTTGAATTCTGTAATCTTCAAATTTCGTTCTTTTTCCATATCCGTTTTCCGTTATGGTAAGCACCTGGGCATCGTTGGAATTTGAAACTATCATTGAAACGACCACGTCATCTTCTCTAAGTTTTATACCAGTAACTCCCATGGCCGTTCTACCCATTCTTCTAACTTCTTCCACGTTGAAAGAGATTATCTTACCTTTTAACGTTGCGAGGGCCACGATGGATTTTTTGTCATCCACATTTGAAAGCTCCGCATCTACTATTTCGTCGCCTTCTTCAAGTTTTATCACGTATATGCCGTTGCTTCTCATGGATATCTCACCAAGCGATGTGCGTTTTATCCTGCCACGTTTTGTCACTATGAGTAGATCTTTGGTTGCGTCTATACTTGTGCCTGGAGAAAGTATTGATTTAACTTTTTCTCCTTGAGATAGGTTCAAATAATTCAAAATGAGCTTTCCCTTTGTTCCTTTGTTACTTTCAGGAATCATGTAATTCTTTATGAAATAAGCGCGCCCGAAGTTTGTTATGAACATCGTGTAGCTTAAACGTGTGGTTATGAAGACGTGTTCAACGTAATCCTCTTCACGAGTCCTCAAAGAGAAGTTACCCTTTCCTCCACGATTTTGGCTTTTATACGTATCCAATTTCGTCGATGAAATGTAGCCGTTATGGGTAACGGTGACGACCAATTCATCGTCCGTTAAAAGATCTTCGACGTTTATGACTTCTAAATCGTCTTTGATCTCACTTCTTCTTTCATCTGCGTATTTTTGTTTTATTTCCAAGAGCTCGTTCTTTACCTCTTCCATTATCTTCTTTGAATCCCCAAGTGTTGTTTGCAACTTTGCCATCTTTTCTATAAGGGTGTTGTATTCGTCGTCCAACTTGTGATGTTCAAGAGATGTCAAACGCTGGAGCTTCATGTCTAAAATGGCCTTTGATTGCTCTTCAGAAACACCCAAAACCTCCTGCAATTTTTCCGAGGCTTCTGCCGGATCTTTTGCTCCCCTTATCACGCTTATAACTGCGGAGATGGCTTTTGAAGCTTTTATAAGCCCTTCCACTATATGCGCACGTCGCGAGTATTTATCCAATTCGTACTCGCTTCTTCTCTTTACAACCTCAAAGCGATGGTTTATGAACGCCTGCGCTAACTGTTTCAAATTCATCAAGCGTGGCCTTCCGTGATCTATTACGAGCATGTTCGCTGCGAAATGCACTTGCAACGGCGTGTGCTTGTAAAGCCTGTTGAGCACCACGTTTGGATTGGCAGACCTTGCGAGCTCTATCATGATCCTCAAACCTTTTCTGTCTGATTCGTCACGAATGTTGGTTATGAAGTTTTCCTTAGAATTTTTCGCGAAATCGGCGATGCTCTCTATCAAGCCAGCTTTAGACACACCGTACGGAATTTCTGTGACTATTATGCGAGTTCTGTTTTTAACCTCTTCAAAGTGCGTTTTGCTCCTTACAACTATAGAACCTCTTCCCGTTTCGTATATCTTTCTGATGGCACCACTATCCATTATGATTCCGCCGGTTGGGAAATCTGGACCTTTCAACAACCTGGCAACTTCTTCAACACTCAGATCGGGATTATCTATGATCTTCACCATCATGTCTACCAATTCACCCAGGTTGTGTGGTGGAATTGAAGTTGACATTCCGACAGCGATACCAGAGGCTCCGTTCATGAGCAATTGAGGAATCTTAGCCGGAAGCACCACAGGCTCTTTAAGAGATTCATCGAAGTTTGGAATCATGTCGACGGTGTTTTCTTCTATATCTGCAAGCATTTCTTCCGCCATCTTGGAAAGTTTGGCTTCCGTGTACCTCATAGCGGCGGGTGGATCTCTATCTATAGAGCCAAAGTTTCCCTGACCATGTACGAGGGGATAACGCATTGTGAAATCCTGTGACATTCTTACCAACGTGTCGTATATTGCCATATCGCCATGAGGATGGTACTTACCCATGACTTCTCCAACTATTCTGGCACTTTTCTTCGTTGAACCGTTGTAATTCAAACCAAGTTGATACATTCCGTAGAGAATTCGCCTTTGAACAGGTTTAAGGCCATCTCTCGCATCTGGGATGGCCCTACCTATGATAACGCTCATCGAATAATTTATGTAAGAATCTACGAGTTCATCGGAAATCGATTTCTTGATTATTTCTTCACTCACTCTTCACACCTCACGATATTTTGGCACCTGAATCTACATACCCATCTACGGTTAAAAGTCTGAGTTTTTCTCCGTCTTTTGCCGCCATTAACATTCCATTTGATTCCACACCCATGAGTTTTGCCGGCTTGAGGTTGAATATGATTATTATCTCTCTACCGATCAAAGATTCTGGAGTGTACACTTTTCCTATTCCGGCAACTATTTGCCTTTTTTCCTCTCCAACTTCAAGCTGGAGCTTTAACAACTTTTCCGATTTTGGAATTCTTTCAGCCGCCACTATCCTGGCAACGCGAAGATCCAGCTTTGCGAAGTCATCTATCGTTACTTGAGGCTTTGAAGAGCCAGAAACTTTTTCAACGTTTTCTTTCTTTTCTTCTGTCATAATTATCACCTTTTTCCATTTTTTTGTATCTATTCGGGGAAATAGCGGTTTTTCCACTTTAATTGGCGTGTTTGAAAGCGTTTTGTGCCAACCAAGATCTTCCATGCTTTTCGCCGTTTGCCCCATCCTTTTGAATATTTCCTCGCTGGTGTTGCTCAAGATGGGTGAAAGCATGATTGACACATTCCTTATAACATCTGAAAGGTTGTAAAGCACCGTGGCTAACCTATTTTTTTTGCTTTCATCGCGCGCTAACAACCACGGCTCGGTCAAGTCGATGTATTTGTTTCCGAATCTTATAAGCTTCCAAATGCTTTCAAGGGCTTGTGTGAATTTAAAAGTATCCATGAATTTGAAATATTCATCTATCGTCTTTAAAGTCAGGTCTTTTAACTCTTCATCATGTTCGCCTTCATTTTTCGGCGTTGGCAAAGAGTCAAAGTTTTGAGATATCATCGCCAGCGTTCTGTGCACGAGATTTCCCAAATCATTTGCCAAATCCGCGTTGATCCTTGTTATAAGGTTATCCTCCGAGAAATCACCATCATGCCCAAACTGGATATCTCTCAAAAGGTAATACTTCAACGCATCTATTCCATACGCTTTCATGAGTATTCTTGGATCCACAGCGTTGCCTTTTGATTTGGAGATCTTTTCCCCGTTTACGGTAAGCCAACCATGGGCAAAGATCTTTTTCGGCAGCGGCAATCCAACACTCATGAGCATAGCGGGCCATATAAGGGAATGAAATCTGTTTATCTCTTTTCCTATGAAATGAACATCTGCCGGCCAATATTTGTTGAACATTTCCTCATTCCTACCGTATCCTATGGCGGAAACGTAGTTTATGAGAGCATCAAACCACACGTAAACAACATGCTTCGGATCGAAAGGAATTGGCACGCCCCAATCGAAAGAGGTTCTGGAAACGCTTACATCCTCCAAACCGCTTTCGAGTATTTTAAGCATTTCATTTCTCCTGAAGTCGGGCTCTACGAAATCAGGATGCTCTTTGAAGTGTTTTAAAAGAGGTTCCGTGTACTTTGAAAGCTTGAAGAAGTAATTTTCCTCTTCTATATGCTCTAACGGGCGGTGGCAAGTAGGGCAAACTTTCTCTTCACCTAAATCTTTTTCCGTCCAGAAAGTTTCACAGTTAACACAATACCACCCTTCGTATTTTCCAAGGTATATGTCTCCTTTGTCGTACATCTTCTGAAAGAAATCTTGAACTGTTTTCATGTGGAAATCATCGGTAGTTCGAATGAAAGCATCATTCGTTATACCTAAATCTTTCCAGAGCTTAACAAACCTTGATGCCAACTCGTCGGCGAATTCTTTGGGATCTTTTCCGGCTTTTTGTGCGGCCCTTAAAACATGTTGACCATGTTCGTCTGTGCCTGTCAGGAAAAACGTGTCATATCCCATCATGCGTTTGTATCTCGCAACCACATCTGCAACAATAGTCGTGTAAGCGGATCCTATATGCGGATCTGAGTTTATGTAATAAATTGGAGTTGTGACATAAAAAGAACGAGACAAGTTCTTCACCCCTTGTCATTTTTTTCAATTATATCATATATTAGAAACGTTTTTCCTTATTTGAGGGATAATGGCCATCAAGAAAAATCAATCCATAGTGGGTAGTTTGAAATGAAGTACGACGATTTGTTCACTTTCAC
The DNA here is from genome assembly GCF_054006115.1 of Mesoaciditoga sp. Taxonomy (NCBI): domain Bacteria; kingdom Thermotogati; phylum Thermotogota; class Thermotogae; order Mesoaciditogales; family Mesoaciditogaceae; genus Mesoaciditoga; species Mesoaciditoga sp. The sequence goes on from NZ_JBPNHS010000001.1 coordinate 13,297, forward strand.
ATGAGAAAGTTATTCAATGGCTATTTAAGTGCAGAATTTCCTTAATTTCTTCAATGTTTTCCATTTCCTCGAAAAAATCCATTATAACTATATCGGATAGCTTAAGCTTAAATCCGTTTTTAACCATGCTGCGTAAGGTCTCAAAAACAACAGAATCCAATTTTCCTTTGTTCACCATGTCTTCTATTATTCTGATGGCTTCCGATGAGCTGAGTCTACCTCGGTAAGGCCTTTCTTCAGTTAATGCCGTAAACACATCGGCTACTTGAAGTATTCTTGCCCTCATACTTAGATCCCTTGCTTTCAATCCCCAGGGGTATCCAGAACCATCCAGTCTTTCATGATGAAGTGAGGCAATGGCCGTGAATTCTGCAAATTTTGGATACTTTGAGAACATTTTGTACGTCTCAACCGCATGTAATTTCATTGCAAGGTATTCATATTTGTTCAATTTGCTTGGTTTATGGAGAATATCAAGTGGGGCTTTAATTTTTCCCATATCGTGCATCAAGCCAGATATATACATCATATCTCCATCAAAATCCGTTTTTAACAGCTCTTCAGCCAAATTTTTTGAAAGTTTAGCAACTCCAGATGTGTGTCTTACGGTAAATGGAGAACGAAGATCAACCATTAAAACTGCAGCTTTAAGGAACTCCATGTACTTTTGTATGTCAATTTCAACATTACATTTGAAGAATTTCTCGTTGTGAGGTTTATCATCTAGAATGTATCCAAATTCCAATGGAGAGATTATAATATCTTTAAGCGCTTTTCTCACATCTTTGACCATGGGATAATCATCTACGACTTTTTCAAGAGCTATTAAAGATTCACTCAAATTTCCTTCAACATTTTCGCGAAGAGTGCGCGAGACGATATCGGAAACGTTTATGATGTTGGTCAGGAGTATTTCACGTTCACTTCCATCTAGCTCACCAAGTGGAACATGATGATTTAAAACCGCGTAAAGGTATTCTTTTGGAAGCAGATCCATCTTCTCAAGGATCTTATAAGAAATAATACCGTGTATGGAATCATTGTCTATCTCGTTAAGAAAATTATCCAGTTGAAACGAAGTGCCCCATGATGAAGGAGAAGATTTTATTTTTGATAGAGCCCCAGGGAGCTTTATTTCGGCCAAACTTATGAGGCCTATATCATGAAAAAGACCTGTAATGTAAATGTTGATAAGTTCAGCTGACGGATCTATTCTTTTCATCATAAGAGTTGATATTTTTGCCACATCAAAGGAATGAATTACCATTGTTAAAAATTCAGAAGTTTCCATATCGTACATGAGGTTTATCATATCACAAACAGATAAAGCATCAATTTTCATCCAAGTACACCACCTATAATCGTTGAAAAGTCATTAACTCACGTTGTACGCGATGAAAGACAATTTTTTTCGAAGTTATATCAGAATAGATTCGCTTTTTCGGTATGTTCTATGCCTTTTGTAAAGGCATTATAACATTAATAACGCATCGCACACAGTTTAATAAACACAAATGTGTTGCTGAATTGCGAGTTACTTTTCAAATTCAATCGTCACATTGATTACCGACCATCGGCGTGATATGTGGGGTTTATGATATACTTGTTTGTCATTAAACAATGGAAAAATTCGTTCTTTGATAATTCACTCTACGCCTTGTAACACGAAAAAAGCCACCCTTTTAAGGTGGCTACGATCATTGGTGGGTGTGGTAGGGATTGAACCTACGACCTCTTCCGTGTGAAGGAAGCGCTCTCCCACTGAGCTACACACCCGCACGCGATTTTTATTGTACAATATAATATCAATATATGTCAAGCATTGAACGAAAGGAGTGTTAAGATATGGAAAATATCGCGAGGGAAAGATACGAAAGATGGCTGAATGATCCTGGAATATCGGCGGAAGACAAAGAAAAATTGAAAAATGAAAGTGACGAAGAACTTCAAGATGCATTTTACAAAGAACTTGAATTTGGTACCGGAGGAATGAGAGGAATAATAGGTTTAGGCGATAATAGGATGAACATTTACACTGTTGGTCGAGCATCGCAAGCATTTGCCAATTACATAAACAAGAGTGTTCATGGCGATAAAAGCGTCGTCATATCCTACGATACAAGGCATATGTCAAAAGAGTTTGCTCAAGAAACGGCAGAAATATTTGCCGCTAACGGTATAAAAGCCTACCTCTTTGAGGAGTTCAGACCAACGCCTATTCTTTCATTTGCCGTCAGATATTTTCACGCCACGGCTGGTGTTATGATAACGGCAAGTCATAATTTGCCAAAGTATAACGGATACAAAGCGTATTGGTCAAATGGAGCCCAGGTTATTCCTCCACACGATGAAGGAATAATCAACGAATACAAAGCCATAAAATCATTTGGCGAAATAAAAAGAATGCCATTGGACGAAGCGAAAACAAAAGGGCTTGTCACGATGGTTTTAAAAGAAGTGGATGAAGCGTATTTTAAAAAAGCGCTTTCCTTATCTTTCAACAGTGTAGATCCAGATCTGAAGATCGTTTACACACCTCTTCACGGAACCGGAGGAAAGATAGTGCCAATCTTGTTGGAAAGAGATGGGTTTCACCCTTACATTCAAAAAGAACAAGGAATACCCAGTGGAGATTTCCCAACAGTTGAATATCCCAATCCTGAAGATCCGAAAGCATTCAAACTTTCATTGGAAGACGCTAAAAAGATGGACGCGGACATAATTGTTGCTTCGGATCCAGACGCTGATAGAATGGGCGTAATGGTAAAACACAACGGTGAGTTTGTGAGGATAGACGGAAATCAAATGGGTATTTTGCTCCTTCATTTTATAGCAAAGAAGTATTCTGAAAACGGTATGCCATCTAATCCGGTTGCGATAGAATCTATAGTTTCTTCTAAGATGTTTACAAAAGTGGCAAAAAGTTTTGGCGTAGACGTCGTTGAAGTTTTGACGGGCTTCAAGTGGATATGCAACGCGGCAGATGATCTGAGATCATCGGGCAAACATGTGATCTTCGCATACGAAGAAAGTTACGGCTATAACATAGGAGATTTCGTCTACGACAAAGATTCCGCAACAGCCATAATGTTGACGTGCGAAATGGCATCGGAGTACAAGAAAAAGGGAATGTCCTTGGTAGACGCTTTGGAAGAACTTTACAAAGAGTACGGTTACTACTTTGAAACTCAAATTGCGCCCGTTTTTGAAGGGGAAGAAGGAATGGGAAAAATAAGGGCAATAGTAGATTCACTTAGAAAAAATCCTCCTCAAAAACTGGTCAATTACGAATTAACCAAAGTGACGGATTACATTAACGGTGTGGATGGTGTACCACCGTCGAATGTTTTGAAATTCGAGTTTGGAAAGAATTTAATGTTCTATTGCAGACCTTCGGGAACAGAACCAAAAGTGAAATTCTACATAATGGTCATGGAATTTGATGAAAAAGAAAATGCGCTTTTAACCCTTAATCGAGCTAAAGAAGAAATTTCGCACATTGTAGAAGAGCTATCAAGGTGATCAAGCTTGTTAAAGCTCTTTTTAAGCGATTTGCACGTTGGAGATGGCACTGCCAGTGATGATTTTTCATTTGATGAAGAGTTTTCACTTCTTCTAGATAGAATAGATGAAGCGGATTCAAAAGCTGAGTTGATAATATTAGGCGATGGTTTAGAAATACTGGAAAGTAATTTTGTAAGAAATCTTGGTCTTGTTGATTTTTCAGTCGTGTGTGAATCACTTAACGGAGAAGTGATAGAGGCAATTTATGAAAAGCACAAACTCTTCTTTGATTGCTTGAAAAAATTCGCGCACAAACACAAAGTTACATACGTCGTTGGGAACCATGATTACTATTTGGTTCCCAACGAACTTCTCAGAAGAGAATTCTTAAAGAAAATAGACTCTGAAAACGTTAAAATAGCTCCTTATTACTATGATGAAAAAAACGGCATATTTGCCCAACACGGAAATCAATACGATGTGAGTAATTCATTTGTTTTAACGGATAAGAAAAAGCTCATTCCACCGATAGGAGATTACATAACAAGACGCGTTATGAATGATTTTGAACCTTTTTTGCGTTCTTTAAACCTACCTGAAGAAGTGGTAAGAGATTACGATAACGTTCGTCCGATTTCTCATGCCGTGGATTGGCTCAAGTACATAACGTATCTTTACAAATTACCGGTTGATCTTACAAGTGCCTGGAAGAAAAGTTTTTCTAAGGCTTTTCAAAGTGAAGAAGCAAAATCATGGATAAAAGTGAAATTTCCTTACACTTATTGGATGAGCGACTTTTTCACTCAAAAGTCTGGATGGTTTGATTTTGGCAGAAAAATCGTGAATTTCGTGGACATGATTTTCAAAATAAAGGATACGAATTATCTAAAGAGAAGGGCGGAAAAATTGTTAAATGCTCAATGGAACCCGCAATGGAAGCTTTCAGAAAAAGATATGGCTGGATACACAAATAAAGTCCCAGAAGTCGATTATTCAAATCTCAAATTGATTTTGTTTGGTCACAATCATCAGCCCGGCTTTTATGTCATACCCACACCGAAAGGAGTTCGATACTACGCCAATACTGGCACATGGCGCCCTTTAGTGGAAAGATCAAAGGGAAAATTTGGTGGAATCACATTCCATAAAAAGGTGGAATTGAATTACGTGCTCGTAAAAGAAGAAAAAGGTGAGATAATAGTAGAGAACCAGCTAACGAGTAGAATAAGGCTTTCATAAATTCAAGTGGTGATTTTGAATGCATTACCTTAAGGATTTTTTTGAAAATGTTTACATATGGGCCGCAATTGTATCATGGGTAAGTGCACAGACAATTAAATTATTTTTAAACTTCTTTAAGCACAAAAATTGGAATTTTCATCTTTACGCTTCCACAGGTGGAATGCCAAGCGCCCATACTGCAACGGTTATAGGACTCGCAACTTCAATTGGAAAGTGGAATGGATTCTCGAAACCCGCATTTGCCGTGGCACTTATTTTCGCGGCCGTTGTGATAACAGATGCCATTCATTTGAGAAGGGAAGTTGGGCACCACGCTGAAAAACTCCAAGAAATGACAGGCGAAAAATTTGATATTTCATCTGGTCATACGCCAAAGGAGGCTTTAATAGGGGCAGTAATAGGCTTGATAGTAGGATGGCTGATCTAAAAACGATTATGGGGTGATCTTAATGACTAAGATGACTAAGACTGTGATGTACAGAATTCATGGCTTCGTTCAAGGGGTAGGTTTTAGGGCATTCGTTTACCATTGGGCGCGTACTCTAGGAATAAAAGGCTTTGTACAAAATGAAGTAGATGGAAGCGTGACAGTTGTTGCTCAAGCTAGCGAAGAAAACCTCAGAGAGTTTAGCCGTTACCTCAAAAGCGGTCCAACGCTTTCAAGAGTTGAAAGTGTTGAAGAGGTAGAAGTCCCATTTACCGATTACAAGGATTTTGAAATACGGTGATATCGTGCGAAAAGAAAAGTTAAAAGGATGGAAGACATTTTTGAATTTGTTCGTTGGAGAGACTGAACTTTTTACGGCAGGTATATTGCTTGTCACCTTTGGAACTGTTTTGTTGACTTCACAATCTATTGTTCAACTTCTTGGAACTTACGTCTATTTTTCTCGCGTAATTCTCACCATTTTGATCTCCATGGCAATAGGAGGAGTGGCCATCCAAATTTCGTCTGTTAAGAGGCTGGTAGATGATTACGTTGGATATGTTCTTTCTACCATTGCCTTTATTTCCAATTCCATAGCGCTCACGTTAGAAATATTTGAAATACTTTCTTATGGAGCCAATTGGATTGGAATTGAATTTTTCGGTGCCCAATCTATATCTACAAGTTCGTTGTTGATAACATTAGGGTTCATAATATTTGGTTTCTCGGCAGTAATGGTTGCATTTTCTCTTTTAGACCTTTTGGATGTTTATCTTGGGAGTAAGGAAAAGAAATGAAGGTTCTTGGAATAATTGTTGAATACAATCCACTCCACAACGGGCATTTACACCATTTAAAATCGGCAATAAAAATGACCAAAGCTGACTACGTGATTGCGGTCATGAGCGGAAATTTTGTGCAACGTGGAGAGCCGGCAATAGTGGATAAATTTGCCCGCACTCGTATGGCTTTGAAAGCTGGTGTTGATGTGGTCTTCGAAATTCCAACTATTTACGCCATTCAAGATGCGAGCGGATTTGCCACAGGTTCGATTTGGACATTAAATGCCATGAATATCATTACAGATGTGGTTTTTGGTTCAGAAAGCAACAACATAAGTGCGCTTTCTAAAATAGCAGATTTGATTATTGATGAACCGGAAGAATACCGTAAAAGGTTGAAAAAACATCTAAAGGAGGGACTTTCTTTTCCAAACGCAAGAAGGTACGCAATTTGTGAATCTATACCTGATGTAAATTCTGAAGAGATAAAGCAATCAAATAACATACTGGGTGTGGAATACTTAGTCGCTTTAAAAAAATTAAACTCTAAAATAAAAGTTGGCACAATAAGAAGAATTGGCGCTTCTTACAACTCGAATAGCATTGCAAGTCCTATTCCAAGTGCCACCGCGATAAGAAGGGCCATATTTGAAAAGAGAGAATTGAAAGGCATGCCTTCCTTTTCTGTGAATATATTAGAAGAAGAATTCAAAAAGGGAAGAGGACCGCTTTTTTTGGAAAATTTTTTTGAAATTGCGAAGATAAAGATGTTGATGCTCTCAAGAGATGGAATGGAAACGCTTTACGGTTTTAACGAAGGAATTGCAAAAAGGATGATGGATAACCTTGATAAGCCATCGCTTGAAGCGTTTCTTTCGTCCGTTAAAACAAAGCGATTTACGCTTACAAGGATAAAAAGAAGAATACTTTACACTCTGCTCGATGTGAAACGCGATTTGGTACTCGATTCAAATGAGTTTGGTCCACAATATTTAAGGGTGCTAGGATTCAAAGAAAGGGGGCGAAAAGTGCTGAGAAAGATTTCGGATCGTTGTTCAATACCACTAATTTCGAATTTGTCTAGATTCAATGAGTTCCTTGATAAACGAAGCGTTAATGTGCCTTTAGCAAGGGAGCAAATGAGTTTAGACGTGAAAGCAACAGATCTTTACAGTTTGTTTTTTAAAGAAAACAAGGAAAAAAAACTACACAGGGATTTTCAAAGGTTGGTGATTGAGAAGTGAAAAGCGTTAAATTATCCAGAATGGCTCTATGGCTTGCACTGATTTCGGTTCTTTCAATCATTTCAATCCCCATAGGTTCTGTGCCCGTAACGCTTCAGGTCTTCGCTTTCTTCTTCATGGCCGCTTTTCTTTCTCCCATGGAATCTTTAGAAGTTTCTCTGGCGTATTTGGTGCTTGGTAGCATCGGTGTTCCCGTTTTTGCCGGTGCTCAGGGAGGTATCGCCATTTTGCTTGGTCCCACAGGTGGATACCTATTTTCTTTTCCACTTGCCGCATTTTTGGCATCATTTGCGTGGAGAAAAAAAGGTATCTTGAAAATAACGCTCTTGTCTTTTTCTCTTTTGTTGATTTACGCACTCGGAGCGTTGGTGCTTTTATTTTATCTGAAAAGCCCTTTACGTGTTTTTGAAGTGGGGGTATTGCCTTTCGTTTGGATAGATGCCATAAAAATAGCGATCGCCTACGCGCTTGTTCTTCGTTTAAAGAAGCGGAAAGTATTTTCCAATAATTTTACATCAAGTTAAAATAAGTGTTTTCTTTATTGAGTATTATAATTTTTAGGTAATTTTATGGTAAAATACTTACCAAAAGATAACGGTCTCATTTCTTAATGGGCCAAAAATAAAAGTGCAGAAAGGGGTGGATTCTGTGAAGAAGTTACTCTTACTTTTAGCCGTCATGTTAGTGGCGGTGGTGGCCATTGCATCTCCGTTAAAAGTGGCGTTTATTTACGTAGGACCGGTCGGAGACGCCGGTTGGACATACGCACACGATTTGGGCAGACAGTATGTGCAAAAGGTGTTTGGAAATAAAGTACAGGTAACATATATAGAAAGTGTCCCTGAAGGTGCAGAAGCAATTACCGTTTTAAAGAGCCTTGCAAGTAGGGGATTCAACGTTATTTACACAACAAGCTTTAGTTACATGAATCAAACATTTCAAGTTGCTAAACAATTTCCGAAGGTAATATTTGAAAACTGCTCTGGATACAAAACCCTTCCGAACATGGGAGATTACTTTGGTAGAATATACCAAGCGGAATTCTTAACAGGCTTAATAGCCGGCGCAATGACAAAGGACGGAAAGATAGGATACGTTGCCGCTTACCCAATACCAGAAGTTATAAGGGGAATAGACGCATTCACGATAGGGGTAAGAATGGTCAACCCAAAAGCAACGGTTCAGGTTGTATGGGTTAACAGCTGGTACGATCCTGCCACGGAAAAAGAAGCTGCAATTTCACTTATAAACGCTGGCTGTGACGTGATAAAGTCAGAAACGGATTCGGCAGCACCTTTGCAAGCCGCTGAAGAGCACCACGTTTACGCCATTGGTTACAATACCGACATGATAAAGTTCGCGCCACATTACTACCTTACGTCAGCGGTTTTCAACTGGGGGAAGTTCTATGTTAGCGATATCAAAAAAATAATGAGCGGTACCTGGAAGTCACAAAAGTACTGGGGCGGTTTGGACGATGGTGTAGTTGGTTTGGCTCCAGTCACCAACAACGTTCCAGAACAGGTTAAAAAACTTGTTAAAGCAATGGAAAATGAATTGAAAGATCACAAATTCCGTGTTTTCGATGGACCAATATACGATCAAAATGGAAAGCTCAAAGTTGCTGCGGGTCAAACGCTTTCAGATCAGGATCTTCTTTCGATGGATTGGTTTGTTGAGGGAGTAATTGGTAAGATACCAAAATGATTGATTTAAAACTTTATTAAGGAGGGGTTAGGATGAAATTTAAGACTCTTGTCATTGTGAGTATGCTTTTGGCCATAGGGCTGTTTACTTTCGCAGGTCCTCTCAAGATCGCGTTTGTCTTCGTCGGCCCAATCAACGATAACGGTTGGACACAAGCTCATTACGAAGGTGGAGTTGTGGCGGTAAAGAAGGCATTTGGAGATAAGGTCCAAATCACTTACATTGAAAATGTTCCAGAAGGTGCACCGTCATTGAACGTTTTGAATTCGTTGGCTTCAAGAGGATTCAAACTCATCTACGCAACGAGCTTTGGATACATGAATCAAATGGTACAATCTGCAAAGAGTCATCCGAACACGATATACGAAATGTGTGCAGGCTACAAACTGGCTCCAAATCTTGGAGAATACTTTGGAAGAATGTACGAACCAAGATTTCTTTCCGGCTTGATCGCAGGAGCTATGACGAAAACCAACAAAATAGGATTTGTGGCAGCTTACGCTATACCAGAAGTTATAAGGGGAATTGACGCATTTACCCTTGGAGTGAGAGCTGTCAATCCAAAAGCAACTGTTCACGTGGTTTGGACGTATTCATGGTACGATCCGCCAGTTGAAAAAGAAGCCGCACTTTCCCTTATAAACTCTGGCTGTGACGTTATAGCGCAGCATCAAGATTCTCCAGCTGCTGTTCAGGCGGCTGAAAGTAAAGGCGTTTACGCGATAGGGTACGATTCACCAAATATGGGAAGATTTGGACCTCACGCTTACCTAACATCTCCTATTTGGCATTGGGATGCGTTCTACGTACCAAATGTTAAGAGCGTTCTTGATGGCACGTGGAAATCGGAATCTTACTGGGGTGGAATGAAAGACGGAGTGGTAGGACTTGCTCCAATGAGCAAACTCGTTCCAAATGGAGTTAAAAAACTCGTTAACGCTATGGCAAACGAGATAAAGAGTGGAGACTTCCACGTCTTTGAAGGACCAATATACGATCAGAACGGAAAGTTAAGGGTTCCTGCCGGAAAGATAATGAGCGATAGTGAACTTCTCTCCATTCAATGGTTTGTAAAAGGGGTAGTTGGAAAAATACCAAAGAAGTAAGAGGTTGAAAAGCATGAGTGAAAACGTTCTCGAACTATCCAATATCGTTAAAAGATTCCCAGGAACTTTGGCAAATGATCACGTGAACCTCACCCTTAAAAAGGGTGAGGTTCACGCGCTATTAGGAGAAAACGGAGCGGGAAAAAGCACCTTGATGAACATCATCTATGGAATATACAAAGCTGACGAAGGGGAAATATACGTTAACGGTGAAAAGGCGAATATAACGTCTCCCCACAAAGCAATTGAATATGGAATTGGAATGATTCAACAGCATTTCAGCTTGGTGCCATCATTTAGCGTGGCTGAAAATGTAGCTTTAGGTCTTAAAGAATTTCATCTCTTTCCGAGAATAGACGTAATAAAGAAAAGACTGAGAGAACTTTCAAAGAAATTTGGTCTGGATGTGAAGCCTGAGAGCAGAATATGGCAGTTATCCGCTGGTGAACAGCAAAGAGTGGAAATTTTAAAATTGCTGTACATGAATTCCCAGATAATGATACTTGATGAACCCACCGCAATCTTAACTCCTCAAGAGGCAGAAGGGCTCTTTAAAACGATAAAGGAAATGGTTAAGTACGGTGCGTCGGTGATATTCATAAGCCATAAGTTAAAAGAAGTACTTGAAATTTCAGATAGGATAACGGTTATGCGCCATGGCAAAGTTGTGGACACTTTGTTGAGAGAAGAAGCGGATGAAAAGATACTCGCAAGAAAGATGGTGGGAAGAGATGTGGTTTTAAGGGTTGAAAAAAGTCCTCCGAAGACCGGGGATTTAAAACTCTCCGTGAAAAATTTGTATTCGAGAAGTGATAAAGGACCATTTGCGGTAAATGGATTGAGTTTAGAAGTGCATAAAGGAGAAATTCTTGGAATAGCTGGAGTTGCGGGTAATGGTCAAAGGGAATTGGCTGAATCTATATATGGCTTAAGAGATTACACTGGTGAAATCAAAATAGATGGTATGAAGTTAAAACCACTTGACGTTCATAGTCGTATAAATCACGGAGTTGCATATGTTCCTCAAGATAGAAAAGGTGTAGCGCTGTGCGGAAATTTACCGCTTTATTACAATCTATTTTTAAAGATTTTCACTTCAAAACAGGGAGATTTCAATCCTTATCTCTTTAATCCAATTTCGTTAAAGAAGCCAGCTGAAGCTTTGGTAAAAGAATACGATGTTGCCACTTCTTCGCTTGATTTAAGCGTTAAATATCTCTCAGGTGGAAATATGCAAAAGATCGTTTTAGCTCGTGAATTAACGTTAAATCCAGAATTGATAATAGCGGTTCATCCAACAAGGGGATTGGATGTTGGAGCCATGGAATCTGTTTATAAGATTTTAATTAAAGCTAGAGAAAATGGAGCCGCTGTTCTTTTAATAGCTGGAGATTTGGAAGAAATATTCACCCTTTCAGACAGAGTCGCGGTGTTGTACGAAGGAAGAATAGTTGGCTACAGCGAACCTGATGAGGAGCATCTTGAAGAAATTGGTCTGATGATGGCTGGAATTAAAAAGGAAAGGGTAGGATAGCATGAGGCTAAAGATAGAAAGAAGGAAAAACGATCCAACAAAACTTTCTGTGTTTTTAATGTCTGTTTTTTCAGTTTTGATTTCTTTAGCGATACTCGGACTCATAATTTTATCTTTGGGGAAAAACCCGATAAATGCTTACGTTCAACTCACCTCTTGGCCGTTTGGCACAGTCGCCGGCTTGACGCAAACGCTAATATCCATGATGCCCTTGTTGTTTACCTCGCTTGGCGTGTTAATAGCATTTAAAATGAAACTGTGGAATATAGGTGCCGAAGGTCAATTTTACATGGGAGCCTTTGCGGCAACATGGGGTGCTCTTTTCCTATTCAAAGGTATCTCCAGTCCGTGGCTAATGCTCCCGCTTTTGGCAGCCTTCGCGGCAGGTTTTGGCGGCGCTTGGGGAGCGGCGGCCGGCTGGATGAAGGCAAAACTAGGAGTCAATGAAATACTCAGCACTTTGATGCTCAATTACATAGCGATTTATTGGGTTAATTATCTGGTGTACGGTCCCTGGAAAGGAAAGGGAAGTTACAATTTTCCTATAACGGCAACATTTCCAAAGGCAGCGATTTTGCCTCAATACACATCTGATGGTCTTAATCTTGGAATATTTTTGGCCATAGCGACTTCTTTTTTCGTCTTTTACCTTTTAAAGAGAACGAAATTTGGCTTTCATATGGATATTGTCGGTGACAATCCCATCGCTGCGAAGTACTCTGGAATAAACGTCAGAAAGATGACGATCGCCGTTTTGGCAATAAGTGGAGCTATATCTGGGCTGGGTGGCATGATGCAGATGAGTGGAGTGCTCTTTCGTTTACAACCGAATTTTTCTCCAGGTTACGGTTACACGGCTATAATCGTAGCGTGGTTGGCGCGCCTTAATCCATTTGTAGCCATTGCGGTCGCGTTTCTTTTTGGAGGATTATTGGTTGGAACTCAACAAATTCAGCTCTTCCTTCAGATTCCATTTTCACTTGTAAGCGTTTTTGAAGGTCTTGTCTTGTTTTCGCTTATTTCAGGTGAGGCTTTGCTTCGTTACAAGATAAGCTTTAAAGGGGTGAGAACATGAGTCATGATATACTAACTTCCACCTTTGCTGGAGCAATAAGATCTGGAACCCCTCTTCTCTTTGCAACACTTGGAGAGATATTGGCAGAAAGATCTGGAATACTTAACCTTGGTGTTGAGGGTATGATGTTAATCGGAGCTTTCACGGGTTTCGCCGTATCGTACACGACATCAAATTTATGGCTTGCGGTTGTGGCGGCCATGGGAGCCGCGGCCATATTGGCTTCGTTACACGCTTTTGTTTCCATTACTCTAAAGGTGAATCAAGTTGTAAGCGGACTTGCCCTTGTCTTTTTGGGAGCTGGTTTAAGTGGCTTTTGGGGGCAAAGATTTGTCGGAATACAATCAGTCAGCTTTGTAAACGTGAAAATTCCTTTATTGGCCGATATACCTTTCATTGGAAATATACTCTTTAACAGAGACCCCTTGGTATATGTTGGATACGTGCTTGCACCATTTATATGGTGGTATCTGTACAAGACGAAATACGGCATGAACTTACGCGCTGTTGGAGAAGCGCCAGGCGCCGCCGATGCGAGGGGAATAAACGTTTCTCTCACGAGGTACATATACACGATAATAGGTGGTGCCTTAGCTGGTTTAGGAGGAGCGTATCTTTCGTTGGCGTACACTTCAATGTGGGTTGAAAACATGACAGCTGGAAGGGGCTGGATAGCGGTAGTGTTGGTTATTTTTGCCATATGGGATCCCCTTCTTGCCATGTTAGGCGCTTACTTGTTTGGCGGAATAAGCGTTTTACAGTTTGGATTGCAAGTTACACAAACGCCAATTCCACCAAACATAATGAAAATGTTCCCATATCTCTTTACCGTATTGGTCATGCTTTTCACTTCGAGTGAAAAGATGAAAAAACGCTTTGGTGCCCCAAGCGCATTGGGCGTACCATATTCAAGAGAAGAAAAAACCTAATCCTTGTAAGGCTTTACCCGGATGGTTTTGAACTTCTTGTACAGAACGAAACCGGGTTTTGCTCCTTTGGGCTTGGAAACGTATTTTATTTTAGTGTAATCAACATCAACCCAGGGAGAATCTTTATACCTGCAATGTGCGGCGGCCAGAGAGGCCGCTATTTCTATAACATCATCTGGTATTTCCCTTCCTGCACTTACGACTATTACATGAGCGCCCGGTACTTCTCTAGCGTGAAACCAGAGATCTTCATTCGAGGCTATCTTTGTCGTTATGCGATCGTTTTGAATGTTGTTTTTTCCTATCAATATCTTAAAACCGTTGTACATCACTTCTAAAGGTTTAGAATGTTTTAAAGCTTTAATTCTCTTTTTTCTCTTCTTCTTTAAAAAACCTCCGATGATCAACTCATTTTCAATTTCAAAAATCTCTTCAATTGAAGAGGCATTTTGAACATCGTCCAGGAGTTGTTGAAAGTAAAACAACCTTTTTTCCATTATTTTAAGTCTTTTTTTGATTCCGTCCTCTTTTTTCTTTATTTTTGAATACATCTCGAAAAAATGATTTGCGTTCTTTGAAACGTCTAAACGAGGGTCCAATTCTATACGTATCTTTTCATTATTCGTCCAATCTGTAACGTCAACGTATTTCGCCCTTTTTGGCAAAGAGTAAAGCTGAGAAACTATGAGTTCGCCATATTTTCTGAATTCTTCAGCATTTTCCACATTTAGGAGTTCTTTTCTGATCTTTTCTAAAGTGCCTTCCGTTTTTGAGACCAAATGTCTTACTCTTTTAAGGAGTTCCGATTTTTTAGATTCAAAAATGCCATGCTCTCTCTTTTCTTTCAGCAAACATTCGATGGCCATTGAAGCACTTTCAAAACGTTTCTTTTCACCATATGGTTTGAATGCAAATACATCCTTAGAAATCCCATTTTCAACTGAAACGTAAGCGCCATCAGTTTTTGATTCTTCAAATACCGCTTTTAAGGTTGTGAGTATCCTTTCTTTCTCTTTAATGTCCAACCCTTTTAAGCTGCTATCAAAGCTTACGTTGGCACGCTTGGTTATTTCTATGGCACTCTTTTTTGATAAACCTCTCACGTTTTTTACCAGGAAAACGTATAGCTTCTCTGAAGGATCTTCAAAAGAATTCAAATCGATTTCTTCCACGTATTTTCTGTTTTCTTGAGGTAATTCATACTTAACACCCTTTTTTATGATTCTTCTTTCGGATATTACCTCTTTGAAAGCGCTCACACACATTCCATTTTTTGTCAAAACCAAATTTCCAAACGCGCCTGTAACTTCATGGTAAATTTCAAATGTTTCCACCTCTCCAATGAGATTTTTTACCTGTACGGTGAATTTTACCACTCTGTCAAAATTAACTTGCTCAACCTTGGTGAGAATTCCACCCTTCAAATGAGAACGCAATATTGAAACGAATGGAATTGGGTTATCTTTTGATATTTCAGCCTTTTCGCTAACGTGAATGTGTGGCCAAACGTTCACGTCTAAAATCAAGTCATTTTCTTTTAGAGAAAAAATTACAGTGCCTTTTTTCCCTTGATGGACACCTGTAAGATAGGTAGGGGTCTTTATCTCTTTTACTATCTTCGAAACGATTAGCGCATCGTACGGCATTTGATCACCTTTCTTTCCGATTTCAAAGCTATGATATCACCTTGAAGTAAGATTTAAGAAGTGAATGGTATAATATCAAGTGTGTTTTTGAATTCACAATTTTTTGAAAAGTGGTGGTGAAAAGATGGCAAGGAAGATCGAATTCATGGATACAACCTTAAGAGATGCCCACCAATCATTGCTTGCCACAAGAATGAAAACTTCCGAAATGGTCCCGGTTTTAGAAGAAATGGATGAAGTTGGTTATCGAGCATTTGAAATGTGGGGAGGAGCCACTTTTGATTCTTGCATGAGGTACCTGGACGAAGATCCATGGGAAAGGTTGAAAACCATAAGAAAAAAAGTTAAGAACACCAAACTTCAAATGCTTTTAAGGGGACAAAACATTCTTGGATATTCCAACTATCCTGACGACGTGTTGGAATTATTCATAAAAAAAGCGATCGAAGACGGTATAGATGTGATAAGGGTTTTTGATGCTTTAAACGATCCGAGAAATCTTCAAAAATCCATTGAAATAGCGAAAAAGTATGGAGCCTACGTTCAAGGAGCCATAAGTTACACCACGAGTCCCGTACACACCGTGGAAAAGTACATGGAATTCGCAAAATCACTTGTGGATATGGGCGTTGATTCCATATGCATAAAAGATATGGCAGGGCTTTTAACAGCCCCAATGGCTTATGAGATGGTAAAAGAATTGAAAAAAAGATTTTCATTGCCAGTTGAGCTTCACTCCCATTTCACTACAGGTCTTGCCGATGCGGCTTATTACGCTGCAATAGAGGCAGGGGCTGACATTGTGGATACAGCGACAAGCGCTTTGGCCTACGGTACAAGCCAACCTGCAGTGGAGCCATTTGCCACTATGTTGAGAGATGCGAAAGATTTAAAAGTGGAATTGGATATGAAAAAGATTTCCATGATCAACAAACATTTTGCCAAGGTAAGGGAAAATCACAAAGACACGGATGTTTCTTTAAAGGGAATAGATACCAGAGTTTTGGAAGCCCAGGTGCCCGGGGGAATGCTTTCAAACTTGGTCAGTCAATTGAAATCGCAGAACGCTCTTAACAGGTATGATGATGTCATGAAGGAAATGCCACGTGTTAGGAAAGAGCTTGGATACCCGCCTCTCGTTACTCCTACCAGTCAAGTAGTGGGAGTTCAAGCGGTTTTAAACGTTTTAAGTGGTGAAAGGTACAAGATAATTACCAACGAAACAAAGAAATATGTTAAGGGTATGTATGGAAAACCACCGGCTCCAATTGATCCGGATGTTATGAAGAGAGTTCTGGGCGATGAAAAGCCAATAACCGTTAGACCCGCAGATCTTCTTGAACCTGCTCTTGATAAGTTAAGAGAAGAAATAGGCGTGTTGGCACAGAGCGAAGAAGATCTTTTGAGTTACGCCATCTTTCCACAAGTGGCAAAGAAATTTCTGGAAAAGAAATATGTGGCTCGTATAAAAGTTGATTTTGACATAGTCGATGAAAATGAAAAAGAGTTTCCTGATGTAACTGTATACCCCGTTTCATGATTAAATTGAAAAAAGGAGGGATTTTGAATGAACGTAAAATACTTGGGCCATTCAGTGGTTCTGATCGAATCTAAAGGGAAGCGTCTCATAATAGATCCTTTCATATCCGGAAACCCTCAAAGTCCCATATCCGTTAAAGAGCTTCCAAAGATTGACTACGTGGTGGTAACACATGGTCATGGTGATCATGTAGGTGACACGGTCGAAATAGCAAAAAGAGACAACGCTACCGTTATTTCGAACTTTGAGCTGTGCAACTACCTTCAAAGCAAAGGCGTTCAAACGCATCCGATGCATATAGGAGGAGCTTTTACATTTGATATTGGTAGAATCAAATTAACGCCGGCCTTTCACGGTTCATCTGTAAGCGAGGGAGACCAGATCATCTACGCTGGCATGCCCGCTGGAGTTTTAATAGATTCTGACGGGAAAAAATTATACCATGCGGGCGATACCGGGTTAACCGTTGAGATGCAACTTTTAAAAGATGAACAAGTTGATGTCGCGTTTTTACCAATTGGCGGTAATTTTGTAATGGATGAAAAGGATGCTATCAGGGCTGTGAAGTTCATCCTTCCAAAAAAAGTCGTTCCAATTCATTACAACACCTGGGACATTATAAAAGCCGATGTAGAGTACTTTAAAAATGAAGTTGAAAAGATAGGTGTGCAATGCGTTGTCATGAAGGGTGGAGACACACTTGAAATATAAAAGGTTTTACGAAAAACGAAGCGCCGCTTTTACTGATGGCTGGCGCTTCGTTTTTTACGATACGCAAATCAAGGACATATCACCAAATTTCTCCACCAAAGGCAATCGGCACACGATGGAGAATTCCCCCAACAATCGTATTCGGAAGAAGTGACAAAATCACATCCATCTCTCAGTCTGCAATCTGTGCACGAGGGAAAGAGCGCGTGTCTAACTTTAAAGCGAAAGTACGAAAAATCTTCCGACTTCCATATCTCCGAGAGGCTTTTTTCATTTACGTTCCCGTAGCTCACAGCTTTTATTTGCTTTTTCAATCCATAAACGTATTCCGTGTAAGTGTGCAAGAACCTATAACACGGAGCAACTTCACCGTCCCAGCGTACAACCACGGAATTGTTTTGTATGAAATTGCAATACCTTTCCGTTTTCAATTCAAAATATGGCAAATTCGTGCTGATTTTTCCCGTTATCTTTCTGGATATGCGATTCTCCATATCCGTTTTTGGATTGATGTAAAGCGGAAGCGAAAGTTCTTTTTCAGATGTTGGGATTATGTTTGAAAGTATGAATCTTGATGCACCAGCGTCGACGAATTTTTGAAAAAAAGATTCTATGTTGTGAACGTTTTTCGTGGAAAGCACAGTTTGAATGGTTACCACCGGCTTTCCAAGCTTTTCACGCGCGATGCGATCGGAGATCTTTTTGGTGAGGTTCAATATCCACGAATAAGCGCCGTGGCCAGCCGTTCCCGGCTCTGCCGAAAATATGAATTCGTCCAACGATATGGAAAAAAAGAAATCCAGCATCTCATCGGTTATGAGGTAGCCGTTAGATTCCAGCAAGAGTTTGTAGCCTTTTTCTTTTACGAACTTTGCCATCTCCTTGAAGTTTGGGTTTGTTAAAGGCTCTCCAATCCCACCGAAAATGATTTCTTTTATCTTTTTCATATCTTTAAGGCCGTCAAAAATGTTGTAAAAAGTCTTCAAATCCATCTTTCCAAATTTTTCCTCAAACGAATTTCTGAAACACATCTCACAGTGCAGATTGCAATCCGAAGAAAGCTCTATGTACACTTTTTCTATGTCGTTATCAGGTTTTAATGTTACCTCTGCATCTCTGAGATTGAATTTATACGTTTTCAACGTTTACCACCTCGAAATCGTAATCAAGCAAGTCAACGAAAAGTATCTTCCCAATTAAATTGTTAGGCTTTTCACATATGAGATTTACCACTTCCATTGCTTGGATGGAAGCCACCAGAGAGATCACTTGCAAAAGTGCTGGCGTTTCTTTCACATCTTCCGGAAAGGAAAGCACATCGGATAAGGTTTTATTCTTTAACGTTAAAATCTGGCCAACGTATCCATTCACGCCAGCGTGTACAAAAGGTATGGACTCTTTTGCCACCAGTTCACTCAGCAATGTTTTAGAACGGGCGTTGTCAAAGCAATCGATCACGACGTCCACTTTTGGAATGCGAAAGTTCTTTTCAACCTTTTGGAAAATGGGATGGATTTCCGTTGAGAAGCCTGTTTTTTCCAACCGTTGTTTCGCAATCTCAACCTTTTTCTTTCCAACATCTTCGATGTTGTACAAAATTTGACGATGTATGTTGGTTTCATCCACCACATCATCATCCACAACGTACAAGCTGGGTATGCCATTTCTCGTCAAAATGGTGGCAACGGTTGAGCCTAAACCACCCATCCCTGCAATCAGAACGCTGGATTTTTTCAACCTTTCCTGGCATGTTCTTCCTATAACTGGAATTTGTCTTGCGAAGTATTTCGAATAGCTCATCATCCACCCGCCGCAGGAGGGAATATTTGCACTTTGTCTCCATCATGAAGAGGCGTGTCAAGCAGATTAAGATGCCAAAAGCTCTTGCCGTTTATAAGGATGTTGGTTCCCTTTATGGGTTGACCACCTCTTACGAGTTTACCGTATATCGCTGAATTTACATCCAGTGAAAGGCGGTGGAGCAACTGCTCCACCGTCAATTCTCTATCGCTTTCGTATTCCAATTTCTTTATCTTCAAATCAAGTCGGAGCGTTGAGTAAAATTCAACGTGTAACTTCAAAGTCCCAACTCTTTTCTCTTCTCTTCGGTGGGAATTCCATTTTCGTCCCATCCTCTTACTTTGTAGTATTCTGGAATTAACACGCTTAGCTTGACGGTTGCGCCTTTTTGTGGGCCGTCCGGAAGCGGGTCTTCCAAAAATCTTTTTGGTAGGGTATCCTCTTTTGGATCAAGGCCGGCTTCAAGATTGAAGATTCTTTCCAAATTCCATATTCTTTCGCCGATTTTCATCATTTCTTCTGTACTCAAGTTGTAACCGGTTGCCGCGTTTATCAAATCGGCGTAATCGTCTCCACCAAGTGCGAAAGAAGTGAAAAGACACAATCCAGCTGAATCTATGACGGATGTCAGATCCTGGAATGTTTTTACCCATTGCGCTTTTCCTTCAAGCTTCTGCGTTTCCAATTTCTCTGGAACGCCAAGAATTTCCGGTGAAATCATGTAACCTCTTACATGGCAAGCGCCCCTGTTTGAAGTGGCGTATTCCAAGGCATGCCCCTGCGCTCCCCTTGGATCGTAAGCAGGTATTTCCTGTTTTTTAACGCTCATTGAGAGCTCTGGGTGCCCATGCGCTTGAGCAAATCTGTATGAGCCTTCTGCCAATTTATCGCCAAGCCCTTCACGGTACGCTATCGCTTTCGTGTAATAGACGATGGCTTCGGAGCTTCCAAAACGCGGCTTTGTCGCGTTTCCTATCTCTTCATCTTTCAAATACCCCTTTTCATACAGTTCCATGGCACAAGCGATTGTGGAACCTGTTGAAATTGTATCGAGCCCAAGTTTGTTGCAAAGGAAGTTCGCTTCTGTTATGGAAACGAGATCAGAAACGCCACAGTCGGCACCAAATGCCCAACCACTTTCGTACTCTGGACCTTCTCCCTCTTCACCGGTTGGCAAGGTTACAACCCTTCCACACGCTATAGGACATCCAAAGCACGCTTTGTTTCTTATGAGATATCCTTTTTCGACTAAAGCCTCGCCGTTTACCTCTTCGACGTATTCGTACGTACCTTTATTGAAATTTCTCGTTGGGTACAAGCCATTTGCGTTTATTATGCTGTCAAGGACTTTCGTTCCAAGTTTCGGAAGGCCTTCGCCCGTTATGCCATTGGAACGCAACGTCGTTATCTTTTCTCTCACGACTTCGGAGAACTGGCCTTTGTCTTTCACTTCCGGCCTTTTATTTCCCCTTACAACGATGGCTTTCAGCATCTTACTTCCCATAACCGCTCCAACACCGGTTCTGCCGGCAGCTCTTCCCTTATCATTTATAATTGAAGAAATCAGGACCAAATTTTCACCGGCGGGGCCTATACAGGAAACTTTTGCCCTTTCATCTCCCACTTCTTTTAGAATCGTATCTGTGGTGAAATACGTGTCTTTTCCCCAAAGATGAGACGCGTCTTTTATTTCAACATCTCCGTTCATGATGGAAATATAAACCGGTTTGTCAGCCCTTCCTTCGATTATCAACATGTCGTAGCCTGCAAATTTCAACTCCGCACCGAAAAAACCACCGGAGTTGCTTGATGCAATCGTCCCCGTTAGTGGCCCTTTAGTGACGACCATATATCTTCCACCCGTTGGAGCGGTGGTGCCCGTTAGAAGGCCGGTTGCGAAGATGAGTTTGTTTTCCGGAGAAAGCGGATCGATTTTGGGATCGATTTCATCCATTAAAAATTTAGATGCCAACCCACGTCCTCCAAGATAAAGTTTAAAGAGTTTCTCATCGATTTGTTCAACTTTCGAAGTTTTGTCAGTGAGATTCACCCTCAGAAGCTTGCCCGTGTAGCTCACACGTATTACCCCCTTGAAAAGAGTACTCTCCTTTCCAAACACGGGAGGCCGGAAAGTTTCCCCTCCAACCCATTGGTTAAAAATTCATGGGTTTTGCAGAATGTAAACCTTTAGAATTTTAACTCGGAGGTGATGATATTTTATCATATAAATTACATTTTTTACAAAAGAATCTAAAACAAAATCTTTAAGTCAAGAAAGTTAAACTTTATTTTATTCTTTATGTAATTGTTAGTAAGAACACTGTCAATCCGCGAATTCATATGAAAATATTTGACAAAAAAGCACTCAACCTAAGAAGAACGATAGAAGTTTTAAAAAATTTTCTCATAATCCAACTTGCGCGTAGTTCACAAAAAATGAAAAGAACATCTATGCATATATCTATCATGTTTAGTATACTTCTCAAGTATGGTAAACTAATATAAAATGTTTTATTACCCATATTTACCTAGTAAACTATAGTTCAACCGCTTTGTAACGCGCGTTGAGTTTTTCCCGTTCTATTCCTATGTACCTTAAAGTTACCTGGGGGCTTGAGTGATTCAGCATTTTTTGTAACATGGCTATATCCGTGCCGTTTTTGTATTGGTGATAACCAAATGTTTTTCGCAAGGTATGAGTGCCCACATTTTGCTCTATGCCAGCCATTTTACAGTATTTGTTTATCGATTGCCATGCGGCAACTCTGCTGATAGGCCGGGGTTTACCTTCTTTTGTTCTTTTTCTGCTTAAAAAAACGTAGGAACCATATTCAATGTTCTTCGAATTTCCAATGTAGGCTTCTATCGCTCTTTTAACCGCTCCATTCAAAGGGAAAATCTTGGTTTTACCGGTTTTTTTCTCCTTAACCCTTACCTCGTCTTTTACTCTTCCGTCTTTCATGAGCAAGTCTTTCCATTTCATGTTCAAGATATCGGATATTCTTAAACCGGCGTTTATACCCAACGTGAACATGAGAAGATCGCGGTAATTTCCATCTTTTTTCATAAGGCGCTTCACACGTCGTATTTTCTTAATATCCTTTATAGGATTAACTTCCCTCATGTCTTTTCCCCCACATAATTTCATTTAAACGGAAAGAAGCTTTTATCTTTCATATCAATTCTTTCAAGCAAATTGGGAAGCTCTTTGACGCCTTTGATTCTTGCACCTTCCCACTTTTCGTAATATCCAAATGGGTCGATATGTAAAGCGGGTATATCGCACGAATTGGCACCAAGCACATCTATGTAAAACATATCACCGACGAACAGAGCGTCTTGAGGTTTTAGTGAAAGCTCTTTAAGCGCCAATTCAAATATTCCCTTATCTGGTTTCGAAACGCCAACCAGATACGAATCGTAAACCCTGTCAAAGTATTCTCTTAGTCCCGCAGTTTCAAGCATCTTTTCAACTCTACCGTCTGAATTTGAGATTACCGACATATGGTATCCGTTCTTTTTCATAATTTCTAGAGCTATTTTGATTCCATCAAATGTGTAAGTCCACAATCCATTTTTCTCATCTTCCTCGATTATCTTCGAAACCAATTCATTGAGAATACTCTCAGGAAGGTTTAAACTTGCTAACCACTCTTTTACAATGTCAAAGCCATCATAAGGGGTTCTTTTTTCCTTTAGAGCTTCGTCAATTTTATAGTACATCTGTGAAAATTTTTTAAAAACTTCGGAAATGCTTACCTCTATTCCCTTTTTTGAAATTAAGGACAAAATCCAGTCAAATTTCGGAAAAATTAAAGTCCCACCAGCATCAAAAAGAAGGTAAGGTCTACTCTTCAAAGCCAATCATCTCTCAATATCCTAAAGATTTGATCGACTTTTCGATCCTTTCCAATCCTTGCTTTAGAATTATTCTCGGTGTTGCGATATTTATTCTTTGAAAGCCACTTCCACCAGGCCCGAAAATGTACCCATCGTCCAGAGCGACTTTGGCCTTTTCCAGCATGAACGTTCTCAACTCTTCATCACTCATATTCAGAGAACGGAAATCCAGCCACACCAAATAGGTGCCTTCCGGCTCCACAACCTTCACTTGTGGCATTCGTTCCGCGACAAACGATTTCAAAAATTCCAGATTTTCTTTCAAGTAATCCAAGAGTGCTTCCAACCATTCTTCCCCATTTTCGTAGGCGGCTTGACTCGCCGTTATGCCAAAAACGTTTCCTATACCGAGACCTATATTTTCCAGCATCATGGAAAAACTTTTCAGTAGTTCTTCATTTGGAATTATGGTCATGGCGGTGTTCAAGCCAGCGATGTTGAACGTTTTGCTAGGTGCCATGAAGGTTATCGTGTTGTTTGCAAAGTCGCTCAAGGAAGCAATTGGAGTGTGTTTGTACTCTTTGTAAACTATGTCAGCGTGTATTTCATCTGAAGCGATGAGAATATCGTTTCTCTTGCATATATTTCCCAATTTGCTCAATTCTTCTTCAGTCCATACCCTGCCTGTGGGATTTTGCGGGCTACAGAGTATAAGCATCTTCGTCTTACCGTTTATCTTTCTTTCAAGATCGTCGAAATCCATCGTGTACCTTCCATTTTCGAATTTTAACGGATTGTAAACGATCTTCCTGCCCAATCCTGAAACAACGCGGAAAAAGGGATAGTATACGGGTGGTTGCAAGATTATCTCATCTGACGGCTTCGTGAAAGCCAATATCGCCAAAGAAATTGCGGAGACGACTCCCGGCGTTGCCACTATCCATTTTCTTTTTATTTCCCAGCTATGTCTCTTTTTAACCCATTTAATAAAAGAATCATAAAAACCTTCATCCTTCAAGGTGTAGCCGTAAACACCATGTTTTGCCCTTTCGATCAAAGCGTTCACGACTTCTGGCGGTGATAGAAAATCCATATCTGCCACCCACATGGGTAACGCGTCTTCTGTTCCGAATACTTCTTCCATTCCATCCCATTTAACGCTTTTTGTGTTTCTTCTTTCAACGTATTCATCGAAGTTGTATTTCATGTTCAATGTCCTTTCCATATTTTTGTATTTTTTTGATTCGGGATATTATATCCGTTTTTCGAAAAAAGCGTTCTCCTTTTTTCGATTTTACGATCACATCCACCTTCTCTGAATTTAACACAATGCAATTGTGTTAAATTCACACACCAAAATTATAGCACTCTAAAGCCTTATGAACAAAGGAATTTTTTGAATTTGTAAAAAATGAAAAAAATCGATCGTTCGGAACTTTTCTTGAAGGCATTTTTTGAGGATTTTTCGTCTCATTTTGATGAAAAAAGAAGTTTCCACCCCATTCAGCTTACTTAAAGGCCAGGAAAAAACGGTCCAAAATTCAAAAAATCGATTTTAAGACAATTTTCTCCTTTTTCATGTATAAAATTATATGAAATGGTGTTTTCTCCGCTCTGAGGGCCGTTTAAACGCTTCCACTTTTTTGATCTTTCCTTGTCACTTTTTCACCACTCACCATTCAACATTTACCATCTCAATCTTGCTTATGCGTCTTAAGAAATTAATCGGAAAACAACTTGCTCAATGAAAGTTCTTTATGCCAATTTGAAACGCAAACCAACACTTATGAACTCTCCATCTGATGACTCATAAAACGAGGTTGGGAAACACACGAATGTGTTGAGAAAGCGAAGCACTCACGGATGAATGTTCGATAAATATAAGTTACAACACAAGAGACCATTCAATATTTTGACAAAACAACATGTCTCACCATCGGATCGACAACGATGTAAATTACCTTTTCTCCTTTTTCCTTTTTCACCCAACACATCTTTTCAAGATTGGTCAAAATTTCGAACAACCGTGAATCTGAAATTATATCGCCATTGGCGGTGAACGTGTTCTTGATCTTAGACCATGTATCTGCCCCACTTGCTATGTATTTCAACGCCTTTACGTATCGGCGGCTTTTTCCGTTGAGCTCTTCTAACTCTCCTTTTATCATGCCTGTGATGGTCTTCAGCGTCTCATCCATTGCCGTGTCAAAATCGCGCTTTTCCGAATACCTTACTCCGAACTGAACTAAGTATCCGGGAAGCCCACCAAGGATGTCTACCGCTTTTTCCAAATCAAAATCCACTTTTATTTTTAACTCGTCAAAGCCCCTTTTCAGAAAGAGAATAGATAGCTCTTTTGAAAAAGGTTGTAGTTGCACCTCTTTTAAAACTCTGCCATAAAGCGGTGAATCGTAATCGTTCGCGCTCAAAAAATCGTGAAGCAAACCAACTTCCGAACCAGTCAAGACGATTCTTATTCGTTCAAAATTTTCGTAGACGTACGAGAAGAGTGCTAAAAGATCCTTTCCACCTCTGGAACCGTAATGTTTGAAATATTGCGCTTCATCGAAGAAGAGAATAACGTAAGAGCGGTTTTTTTCTGCAAAATTCTCTATTCTTTCTAAAAGAGAGAGAATGTCTATCTCTTTCCAATCTAAAGAGACGGAATTACCATTTATGGATATGCCTTTTAGGGTTTTAAGAGATTTACGCAGTTTTTCAGATTTGGAAAAATTCGCCAACTCTTTTTCAATTTGGTTGACAAGATGCATCTTTCGAATATTTCCGCCAGAATTCATGAAAAGAAGCCTGCCGTCCAGAGAAATTGAGGAATATTTTGATTCCGCGATCGAAACGCGTATCAAAGAGGATTTCCCCACCCTTCGTAAGCCTGTTATAAGGATGATTGGAAACTTTTTGAATGCTTCCATCACCCCTTCAAGCTCTTCTTTTCTATCGAAAAGATCGATTTTTCGCTTTTTAGGCTTAAGATCGAACAACATTATTATCACCTGAATTCGTCATCATTCTTACTTTCGGCTCTTTTTTGTTCGTGTTCATTATATCACTTCCGGTACCGGAAGTAGCTTCTGGTATCGGAAGTATAAGCCTTTAAAAGGAGTATAATGGAATTAGCGAATAGGAGGTGAATGTTATGCCGATTTGAAAATCCATTTTCAGGTCTTAAAAGTGGCAAAATGCTTACCGATGAAGAATTTGTAAGGGCTATAAGGTTCATGATCGCAGCTAAATAAGAAACGCTCCAGCTTTACACACAGCTTGCTGAGTCCACAAATAACAAACTAGCTCAAAACGTTTTAAGGGATATAGCAGATGAAGAGCGCGTGCACGCCGGAGAATTCCTTAGACTGCTTAAAGAACTCGCACCAGACGAAGAAGATTTTTATGCAGAAGGGGCATTTGATTGTGGTTTACCTATATATACCTAATAATATGTTTATATTACGTGGTAAACCTAATTTATACATAAAAAATATTGTAAACCAAAGGAGGAAAAATTGAAAGAAGAAATTGCCGTTTTCGCAGGCGGTTGCTTTTGGGGGATGGAATACGCCTTTTCAAAGATCGAAGGAATTATCGAAATAAAAGTTGGCTACACAGGTGGAACAACGCAAAATCCCATATATGAAGAGGTTTCAACCGGTTCCACAGGACATCGTGAGGCGGTGATGTTGAGGTACGATGCGGATGTGATTTCCTATGAAGAATTGCTCGAAATCTTTTGGGAAAACATAGATCCAACAGATGAAAACGGGCAATTCTTAGATAGAGGCTCTCAATACACAACCGCCATATTCTATTCAACCGAGAAGCAACGCCTGCTCGCCGAAAGATCGAAAGAAAAATTGGAAAAATCCATGATCTTCGACAAGCCAATAGCAACCAAAATCTTACCGCTCGGAAAATTCTACCCAGCCGAGGAGTATCATCAACATTATTATCTTAAATATCCAACGGATTTTCGAATGTATCGCTATCTCTCCAAAAAGGAGGACTTTCGGAAGAAAAGCTCTTCATAATCAAAGGTATATGATTTTTTTGGGTTCTTATTCGAATTTAACGTTGGTTTAGTTTGCATACATCCTAACCCTTTTGCAAAGGGATTAAGATGGTTTTTCAAAATTCCATCACAAACCTGAAAAAACAACGAACTTTCTTCTTGCGTCTAACGCTTTGGAATTTTCCGCTATTCGCAAAGATTTAACCTTCTACTTTGAAACCTTCTTTTGATACCTTTAGTGAAAGTTTTTTCCACATGTATAGGGAAGAAATATTACTTCGTCCGATTACTCCAATTGTTGGTCCAGAGCCACACAAAAAAACGGGATTTGGAATTTTTGAATAGATCTCTTCAAAAAAATCTTTCACCTCATCACACAAGGAAAGTCTGACCTTTTGGTGAATTCTGTCATCAAAGTAAGATTTATCGACTTCATCGTTAAAGGCCGCAGCCAAAAGCATTGAAACTCTTTGAATGTTGAAAATGGCATCGGATAGAGAGACACTTTGTGGCAGTATTTTTCTCGCTTTAGCTGTTGATATTTCACAAGGAGGGATGAAAACTTCCACAACGTTAAAGGGAATTTTTACCGGCAAAGAAACACTTCTGTTGTTGATCATTCCACTTACACGCAAGCCTCCAAAAACTGCTGGTGCCACGTTATCTGGGTGCCCTTCCATTTTAACCGCCATTTCGAAAAGTCTGTTTTTATCAAATTCATCTAAAAAAAGCATGCTCGCTCCTAGAGCTGAAACGATGGCAGCAGAACTGGAACCGAGCCCCTTCTTCATTGGTATCGAATTTTTCTTTTCTATTCTCACATTTTTACGATAGCCATGAGTTTTCAAGTATTCTTTTATGATATCTACAACCAAGTCGTTTCCATTGACTTTTTCTCCTTTCTGAACAACGACAAATTCATCGCTTTCTTGTATAGAAAGATGATTTCTCAATTCCAAAGCTACTCCAAGAGTGTCAAAACCACTTCCAAGGTTTGCAACCGTTGCGGGCACCGAAACCGTTATCTTTTTCAAAATCCCACTTCTTTCACCAACGCCTTCACATCGTTTGGAATTGTCACGATGTTGGGAGTGGCGTTCAAAACCGCGTCTGGATCCTTCAGTCCATTGCCAGTGAGCGTTGCCACAACTACTTCTCCCCCTTTGAAAAGTCCTTTTTTTGCCATTTTAACAATTCCAGCAACAGACGATGCCGACGCTGGCTCGCAAAAAATGCCCTCTTCTGAAGCTATCATTCTTTGAGCGTTTAATATTTCTTCATCGCTTACCATGTCTATAATTCCATGCGATTCGTCTCTTGCCTTTTCAGCTTTTTTCCAACTTGCCGGATTTCCTATTCGTATGGCGGTAGCTATAGTTTCTGGTTTTTCAACAACATACCCTTTCACTATGGGTGCCGCACCTTCGGCCTGAAATCCCATCATCTTTGGAAGAGAAGAAATTCTTCCAACTTTGTGGTATTGAGTGTATCCCATCCAGTAGGCCGTTATGTTGCCCGCGTTTCCAACTGGCAAAAAATGATAATCCGGAGATCGTCCTAGAACATCTACAATTTCAAACGCAGCCGTCTTTTGTCCTTCCAACCTGTTTGGATTTAAAGAATTTACCAGAACGACAGGATAGTCTTCGCTCACCTTTTTTACGATGTTCAAACAATCATCGAAATTACCATCTACTTGAATGACTTTTGCGCCGTATATCATGGCTTGTGCCAATTTACCCATTGCTATCTTTCCCGCGGGAATAACGACCACGGCCTTTAGATCAAAAGCAGCGGCGTAAGCGGCGGCCGAGGCGGACGTGTTTCCAGTTGAAGCACATATGACGCTTCTTGCGCCCTCTTCCAACGCTTTGGCAATGGCCATGACCATCCCTCTGTCTTTAAACGAACCAGTCGGATTTGTGCCTTCGTACTTCAAAAAAAGATCTATTCCAAACATTTTCCCCAGATGCTTTGTTTCAATAAGCGGGGTAAAACCCTCTCCCAAGCTTATAATGGGAGTTTTTGAACTTATGGGCAAAAGATCTTTGTACTTTTCTAAGAGTTTCATCTTACCCCTCCAGATAATCTTTTAATTGGTTTGCAAAAGCGAAAATTCCAAATGTTCCACCTGTGTGAATGAAAAGAACATTTGAATTTTGGGGAATTTCTCCCCTTTTGATGAGGTCTTCCATACCTTTAAAAGCTTTGGCTGTGTAAACAGGATCTAATATCACGTGCTCTTTTAGCGCTAATTTTCTTATCACTTCAAAATCTTCATCGGACGGAATGGCGTAATCTTGTCCCACATATCCATCCACAACTTTTGGAACTTCAAGCCTGAAATTCGTTCCATATTTAGAATTAAAGTCTTTCATAAGACTTTTCATTTTCTCTTCTAGCTGTGAGGCATTGGTTTTAGTAACGTTTATTCCCAAAACTTTAAAATCATCCCCGTAGATTTGTTTTCCAAGTTCTAAACCACCTATTGTCCCGGCTGTGCCGGTTGCACAAATCACGTAATCAAAAGACATGTTTCTTTCTTCCCACATTTTTAGCTCTTCAACCATCTTTGCATATCCAAGTAATCCTGTGGCGTTCGAACCTCCAGGCGGAATGATATAAGCCCTCTTTCCTGAATTTTTCAATTCATTGGCCCTTTCATTCATTACATCCATGATATGATCGTATTCATCGTGTGTTATAGGATTAACCCTTGCACCTAACAATCTGTCTATTAAAAGATTTCCTTGTATTTCACTTTGACCAAAAAGAAAGAGTTCAACATCCATTCCGAGTCTTTTTGAAAAATACGCCGTGGCTCGACAATGGTTAGACTGCATGCCACCTGCGGTTAAGACAACATCACATGATTCATTTTTCGCTTCGTATAAAAGAAATTCAAGCTTTCTGACTTTATTACCTGATCCTAAAAATTCATCCAAGTCATCACGTTTTAAAAACAAATTCACACCTAACTCTTTTGATATTTCCTTCATCGGTTCAATGGGCGTTGGAAAAATTCCAAGCGATAATCTTTTACTTAAGAAATCCATTCTTTTATCTCCCCTTTCCGCTTGACATTTGGCGCGTGTAAGAGAAAAATTCAAAACTTTGAAATCTCAAGATTGTTGAAGTTTTCAATCCATCCATCAGATCCTTCTAAATTATTGCCAACAGCTATGACCTTTGTTCCCGCCTTTTTAGCCATTTCCACATCTACGGCGTTATCTCCAATCATAACCACTTCTGAACATTTTAGTTTGAAAAAATCACACACTCTTTGCAACATGAAAGGCGCGGGCTTTCCAGCTTTCACGTCTTGCGAAGTGATCACGTAGTCAACATCTTCTACCAAATTCCAAGTTTTAAGCAAACGTTCCACGTTTTCACGAGAGTCAGAGGTTGCAATGGCAACAGGAACAAATTTAGAAATGATTTTCACAGCTTTTGGAGCTCCTCCAACTGGTTCAAAAAGCTCCTTATCCGTCATTTTCTCCAGAGCCCTTTCAACTATTTGTGTTGCCAATTCTCTACACTTATCCCAGGGAATCTTGTGAGAAATCCAAATGGAAGCCGCCAAAAGAATCTTTTCTTCGGAAGAATAAGCGATCGCGAGTGGAATGTACGATTTTTCGATGCCCACACCGAATATCCTTTTCGCCTCGTTTTCTATATTCAAATTCATTTCTTCTGCCACTTCCATCTGCTTTTCGAAAATTCTTTTCCATACTTTCATCCCTTGAGTAAGCGTGCCGTCTTTGTCGAAAACCACTCCCTTTGCCACGATATCAAAGTCATTTCCATTTAACCTTACAGCCATTGTAATGCCCCTTTCTGAAATGCAAATATCCAAATTGAAAGTGTGTGTGGTCTAAATTATAAACCCTCTGCTTTTTTTGACAAAAAATCTCGTAAAAGTTCATTTTGCTTGACAGACAAAAGCATTTGGAGTTATTATATTGGTAACTTTGTTATTTCTATTTTGTAAGCAATATGAAATATTTATAGGAAATCTGACAGGTCCCCAAGTTAACAAATGAAAGTTAATATTATCTAAAGCGCCTGTGAGTAATCTTGAACTCGTTCAGCTTTTCAAAGAAAACATCCCTAAGCCCGGCATAAATCATCTCATTTCTAAATCTCGT
>NZ_JBPNHS010000002.1:0-40324 GCF_054006115.1 Mesoaciditoga sp.
GTTCCGTCTGCCAGACGCGCATCCCAAGCCCACGCAGTACTTGTTGAAGAACCACTCACGGTTCCCAAATTCGTGAAATCTATGTACAAAGTGTACGCTCTTCCCAGCGAATCGTAAATTTGGGTTGACGTCGTGTAAACAGGATTTTCGTAGTTGGCGGTTACAGCGTTTGCGGTGTTGTCAGCTTCAGAGAACGTGATCGGACCGGATGTGGGTAAAGTAATGGCTGTTCCACTTATTATGTTTGTTGAAGATGAATTAGTTGTCAAGCTTATACTCGAACCACTTGTTATGTATATATCAGTCGGCGAAGTTCCGCCAGTCGATACAACGTTACCATATTGGTCAAGAGTTATAGTGCCACTTATAGAAGCATTTTGAATATTATCTCCAGAAGGTGCCTTCACGACTTTGGCGGTCCAATCGTAAGTTTTAGTGTTGGAAAATGGATCAAAATTATTCGTATCTAATTTAAAAGTGAATTGTACCGTATAACTTTTACCCTGATCATCTGTAACGGTTATAACTACAGGAGAGACTCCCGTGGTGGAGTCCAGGTTTCCCGCCGTTTTTATGTTTTCGGTTTTTTTGGCGGCCATCGTTTGATTGGCCGCGATCTTTATCTCACCGATTGGGTTGTTCGTATCGACGTGCCGATGACCCTGTGAATCTATTGAGGCCTCCCAACCCATTATCTTGTAGCCAGTTCCAGCTTGAACAAGCGTGCCATCCTCGTCCAAAGCGAAGTTACCAGCTCTGGTGTAAAAATCGCCATTTCCACTGTTGACGACGAAGAATCCATCGCCTTGAATGGCCAAATCAGTTTTCTTTCCTGTGTTTTGGAAGCTTCCCTGAGTCATGATTTGATCTATGGAAGCTATCTGCGTTCCCAATCCAACTTCCATTGGGTTGACACCTCCGAGGTTTCCCTGAGGGGCCCTTGCGGCTCTTAAAGCTTGTAAAAGCGCCGTTTCGAAGGTAACCCTTGAGGCTTTGTAACCAACCGTGTTCAAATTGGAAATGTTGTTTCCTATAACGTCCATATCCGTTTGTGAGGCTTGTAAGCCGGTTATTCCGCTGTACAGAGATCTAAGCATATAATCACCCCTTAGAGAGCTGTGTTATCTTTGACAAAGAATAGTCAACGCCGTTTATGGTAACGTATATTTGTCCATCTTCAAATTTCACCGCGCTTATCGTTCCACCCTTTGAGCCGCTTATCTGAAGGTGGGTTCCATCTTTTTCTATTGCTTCAATCTGAAAGGTGTACGTTCCATCTGGTACCTTCACGCCGTTGGAATTGGTTGCCGACCATTTGTAAAGGTGATGGCCTGCCTGAAGCCAACCGAGCTTTTCCGTATCTATCACTTTGCCAGATGAATCGTATATCTTCACGTACGTAAGAGCTTCCTTTGGCAATGAAAAACCTATCGTTCCACCTTTTCCTCCTATAACGTCCACTTCGTTTGAAAGAACGCTCGCCTTTTCTCCTATCAACGAAGCCGCTTGAAGCTGCATTGACGAGGAAAAATTGTTTTCAAACTTATCAAAGGCGTTTGCCAGATTCGTCGTTTGCTCCAAAGCGCTGAATTGTGCCATTTGCGAAACGAATTGGGTGTTGTCCATAGGTTTTAAGGGATTTTGATTTTCCATTTGTGTAACGAGCAATTTTAAAAAGGCGTCTTTTCCCAGCTGCTTTGAATTTTTCAAAGTGCCAACACTTAAATTGGGATTTATGTTATTCACTCCTCCGAACACCTTCACACCTCCTCTTTCCTGAATTCTTTGTATTCTTCATTGAAATTATTTCCTCTTTCCTCTTTCTTTCGTTCATTTTGTTCTCGCTTTTGTTCTTGATGGCTTTGACCACTGTCAAACCACTGCTGGCCATTTATTTGAACGTTGGTAACGTTGAAATTCAGATTTGAAAGCTGATTTGTCATTATAGGTAAAGCCATTTTCATGAGCTCACGCGTTTTATCATTCTCCACGCTCAGCAACAGCGATGTCTTTCCGGCTTTCTCCGTAACTTCAATGATGACTTTTCCAAGTTGTGGAGGATTTAACTGGATCTGAATCTTCAAAGGTGGCCTTTGATTTTCGAGAGCTTTTGAAATGGCCGTCACAACTTGTGTGGAAATGCTCTTAGGCATTTGAGGCGTTTTACTCGTGACATCACTTTTTACAACTTGACTAATTCCCTTTTCCCTGTTAAGCTGTGGAAGAGATCCGTAATCCTTTGAGACATCGTGTTTTTTGACGTATTCTATTTTTTCACGAAGGTGAACTTTGCTGAAATTAACTTTCATATGCCCATTTTCTTGTGAGCCCTTTGTGATTTTTACAACCACATTTTCAAAATCATCTCTTTTTTCTTGGAACTGAGAATTTTTTTGAAATTGGTTAGAATTACCGCTCTTGATACTTTTAAGCTTTTCATCTTCTTTTATTGTTGTGCCTTTCAATGAAGAAGTGGAATTAAGACGCTTTACAGCCTCGTTCTTTTTTTCATCTTTTCTTTCATCTTTCGAGTTGACGAAGATATTTTTCGCCATCTCATTTGAAGAAACTCTTTTTTGATCAGAATTCTTTTCGCTTTTTTCTTTTTCTTCTACGTTATTTGTCTGATCTTCCAAATTTTTATCAGCATGAATTCGAAAATTTTCACTTTTTTGAAGGGTAATGTTATTTTTTATGTTGTTTTTAGCGATATTTACGCTTTTAACAGCGTTTGACTTTCCTTTTCCCGCAATTTTGTCATTGTCATTCTTTTTTCTAATGGTAAAAAGAGCGTGTAGATCGTTTGATGTTTTCTTTTCTTCAACTTTTACATCTTTTCCTCTATAGGCATCGAAATTCTTTTCGCTTGTAGAAGTTTTTTCCTTATGAGAAACTTTCGAATTTGCTTCTTTTATATTTTTCTTTTCGTCTGTTTTGAAAAGATTACTTTTTGAATCATCAATTTTATTTTCTTTGGGCCTATCTTTTTCATCTAAACGCGAAAAAAGGGTCAACGCTTTCGCGTTTTTCCAAACGGCTTCCTTTGTTTCATCTTTCTTTTTAGCTACATCCGTTTTTACATTTTTAGAATGTTCATTGCCCGATTTTTTTACTTTATTTTTAGAACTTTTGCTTTGTTCAAGCAACAACGCAACATCGTCTTCCAATTGTGTGTTCACTTTGGAAGATTTTTTCTTTTTTCCCTTTTTTTCAACTTTATCTGTTCTTTTATTGAGCTTAACCTTTGCTTTGCTCACATCTTTTGCTTCGTTCTTCTTTAAAAAAGTGACGAATGGCTTTTGACCTTTCTTCTTGGCATCGACTCTTTTCACATCTTTGCCACCGTGTAAGGAAAGCAAAGACACAATTCGACTCTTCACTTTTTACCACCTTCCGCCAAAGCGTATATGATGGACGCCGCGAGTTTCGGATCGCTTTGCGCTATGGATTGCAGTATGCTGCCCGCCGTTTTTGGTGGCAGGCGCATAAGGGCATCCACTAAAACATTTATCGGTATTTTGGAGTTTGCCAATATTTTTCCTATTTTGGTAGGATCTGTGTTAGTTATCCATTGATTCAAAGTGGATAGTCTGTATTCATAACTTTGCTCCTTTTTAATCTTTTCGTTGAACTCCTTCATTTCAGAGTTCAATCTGGTTTGAGACGCTTGCAAGCTTGCTTCCATCTTTTGCAATTCTTCTCTTAAAGACTCAAGTTTTTTTCTTTCGTTTGCGAGCGAGGCCGCCTGTGAATCAAGGAGCTTTTGAAACGCATCGAGCCTTTTTTCAAATAATTCCTGATATGGCACCACCTTTAACGGTTTGTATTCAACCTTGCTGCTGAGGACTGGGATTTTTTTCATTAAAGACGCCGTGTAACTTTTGATATCCGAGAAGGGTTTTATGCCGTACAAGCTCAATCTATTCGTTTCAAAGTACAAATAACCTATCAAAAGTATGAATATACTTATAAGTAAGAACACCAAAAAGGATACGAAGATCATTTTTCCGCGTTTTTTCGACATCGTTTACCTCCTCGTATAATTCTTCCATCTTGATGGGAAATTATCCTAAATAAAAACCCGCCCATATGGCGGGTTAAAAAATTTTTTCTAACTTTGAATTCACTCGATTAAGCCGACTAAGCCGACGCGTTAAATCCTCCACTTTGCATCACCGCAGGGCGCACTTTCGATTTCTTTTCCACTTCTTTCCACGTTTCTAAAAGCTCTTCAACCAATTCTTTGGAAGTTTTGAGCTTTTCAACGTCGGCGTTTACATTCCCATCTATAAGTTCTCTATAAATGAAATCGTACAACGCACGCAGATTTTTAGAAATTTCCCCACCTTTTTCCATGTCCAAAATCGAATTCAGATAGAGAATTATATCTTCGGCTTTAACGATAGAATTATTTCTCACTTCGGCTTTTTCAATGTTGGAAATTGCCTTTTCTATCAAATCAATGACTTTCTCATACAACATCTCCACCAGTTTTTCCGGTGTAGCCGTTAATATCGCGTTTTGCGTGTACTCATCCATCTGACTTTCCTCCTTCGAGAATTCTTGAAAAGATCTCTTTGTAAGCTTCGGTTATTTTATTTACCCTCTTGCGTATCTCTTCTTTGTTTTCCAAAGCGGTAAAAGAATTTATCTCTTCAAACATTTCAAGTATATTTCGAGATTCTTCTTCACTTTCGATCTTTTTTCCAGCTGATTGAATTGAAAATATTGCATTTTCCATAACCTCAAAGCCACTCGAAATCTTTGAAAGGGTTTCGAATATGTGATCATCGTCTAAATTTTGGGATTTTATCCATTCTATGAATTCCAACGCGCTTTTTGCTATGTTCTTGATCCCCTCATCCAAAGAAATAAATCTTATGCTAACATTTTCTCCATCTTTAACAATGGCGCTTTCCAGATCAGACAAAGGAATTTTCCTCCCGTTGATCGAAACGGATTCCAGGATCTTACCTTCTGGGTAAATCTCTCCGATAATTTCTTCCAGTTTTACTTTTCCAGCGTACTTTCTCGATTCTTTTCCATTCACAACAACTTCAATCATACTCTCCCTCCGCCACTATATTCGACCGATTTTAAAAAAACTTAAATTCCCAATCTCTGCATCAATGATAAAAAAGCTCTTTAAAAAATCATTCTTTGTAATGTTCACGCACAATATGAGTCAAATCGTTTTTGTTTTCAATCTCCCACCAAAATTATAAAATCGCAATTTCCGAGATTGTAATAACCATTTAAAGCGGCGAACTCTTCCATTTCGTAATAAAATTCCAAATTTCTGAAATTGTCCAATTTGACAAATTTGAACTTTTTGTGAGGATACACTCTGTCAATTATTTTATTAACCGCATCTTCTTTGTAATCACCACTTTTGAGTTCGAAAATCAAATTCTCATTTCTCAAAGAGTACAAAAGCGGCACTGGAATTATACGAACGTTAAGCCCGCTTTTAGACCATTTATTCCATGTGGTGTACGAAAAAGCTTTTTTTGCCATCGATGAATTGTTAACAACGGTAAAACGTAGGGAAGTGGGCTTAAAAAATGGCGAGCAGTTCTGCAGTTCTATGGAAATATCTTTAAGCTTTGTGTCATCGGTTTTCAAAGTGCCATTTGAGTTGATAAAAGGATAATTTTCAATATGCACCTCCGGCTCTTTTTTCAAGAAGTTGACAAGCGCCAGGAATTTTGAAATGTTCAAGGAACTCTTAAAAGTCGCTGAAAAAGTCGGGTACAGTTCCAGCATATTCAGAGAGCCTTCTGTGGATATCAACGAAAGTACTCTATCGATTTTATAATTTCCTTCAAACTCGGAGTATCTCTTGATTTTTCTTCCTTGCGTTCTCAGACTTTTGCGCGCAAGTAAGTTTATGAATTTCTCAGCTTTTGAAGGTGTGAAAATGAAAAAAGCGGTAAATTTTATCTTTATCACATTTTCAATGCTTTTCATTGCAGCGTTTATTCCTTCTTTTTCATAAACAATGTTGAGTTTTTTGCCTTTTACAGATAGAGTCGGAGGAGTTTGAAATATTATCACATTTTTTGAAGTGAAATCCATTCCTACAATGTAAAAGCTTAAAGGTATCCCGCTCTCGTCTGTCATAACGCTGAAGATGTAAGCCTTTGAATTTGGGTATTGTTCAGAAAGGTTAAGAAAACCAATTTCAAAAAAAGGGTAAAGGGTTGTTGAAAAAGTTAGAAATGCCAGAGCTATCGAGGCAAAAGCGACTCCAAACTTAACGTATTTCATCCTCAAAAACACCCTTCATGTAATTCCAAGTTTCCACGCTTTTTACCAGAACTACAAAGTCGTTATCTAACGCGTACTTTATTTTGTTTTTTATCACTCCCTTATAGCCATCATCTAACGAGCGTTTTGCGCATTCTCTCAGCGTGTCCACACCAGGAAAATTTCTACCATGTTCAAGGGTATCCAACACGACAAGGGCTTTGACGATCCTGGAGTTGGTCGCCATTCCAGAGGTATGAAAGGCAACGGCGTCCAATATTTCTTGATCTTTAACATCAAAACGCCTCTTCAAAAATTCCGATGCCACCTTGCCGTGAAGTAAAAGTGGAAATGATCTTTCTTCTTGAGTTACGTTTATCTTCCATATTTTCGCAACTTTTAAAAGTTTTTCACCCTTCACGTCTCTGAAAAGATCGTGAGCGCATACCGCCACTAAAATCTTTTCAAGATCCAGGTTGTGAATTTCAGACAGCTTCACGGCATCCTCTTCCATACGTTGAATGTGAGCCGCCCGTTGACGGCTCACCATGTATTTTCTGTACTCTCTAAGGCGTTCAATAACTCGCTCGTACTTCGTAATCAAAGTTCTCCTCCGAATTGGCCCTTGCTTTTACATAAAAACGTATTTCATTTGCCGATATCCTTTGAATGTTCAAAGTTTTACTCATGACTTCTGAAGATTGGGGAACGTATTCGTAAATCCAAACGCTTTCTTCTTTGTTTGAATGGTTCACCACGTAAAATTTGTAATAATCTACAAAGCTTTCCTTCGACACAATAGAATGACGGACTTTCACATTTTTCACTTCAACGTTGAAATTTTCCCCGTAAGGAATTTCTAAAACGGAAGAGGCGGGACTATCCTGGACTTTGGCTTGCCCAAGGTAATACGAAATCCCATCCTTTTCATCGTAAATGCTAATGGTGCCAGCTGGAAGGTCAAATTCGTGTTTAATTCTTACCGCCTGCGAAACCTTTGTGAAATTTTGCGAAGGATTGTAGGCCACATTTATCTTTTCAACGTTCACTTTTTTTGAAAAGAGTGAAAGGTAGACCTTCGAATTGGCATCGAGTGTTTTTACAGTTCCAAAATTGTAAACTTTGTAACCTTCGTAAGAATTAAAAGAGGAATTCTCAAGAGTTTGTGGACTTCTTATTGCCAAAGATTTAGGGTATATTCCACTTTTTCGGAACTCTTCGAATTGTTTTCCGGCTACGAAAAAAAGATGGAAATTTTTAAACTCCGTGTCAGTTTCGTTCCATAAAAGAAGTTTGGCATCTAATGTGGAAGAATTCATACTTAGCGTGTAAAAGGCATTCCATCCTATGTTCGTACTTATGTAATTGTAAGAAAGTTGCGTCGCATTCGTGGAAACCACAAAGTAATTTTTCTCATCTGTTAAAATCGGGGATGGAAATATGTACTCTCCCACTGGAGAAAAATACACGTTTCCGGTGTGAGGGTTTTGTAAAATTTGTGGTCTTGCGGAAAGCAATTTAAGTGTTTTTACAGAACCGTCTTGAAATTTGAATTCCACCAATTTACCAACGTAAGCGTTTAAAAACGTCTGTAAGCTGCACGCTTCACCCTTATGATAACGGTACGATTTTATCGGAAGAGATGTGCTCAAAGAATTCTGAATTGTGAAGTTGGTGGTTGGAATTATCAAAAAACCATCTCTCCTTTGAACCTTATTCGAACTTATGAGAGCAAAATTTGAATAGACAACCAACGTTTCTCCCATTATTGACGTTGCGCTTACCACTAAAAGCAAGAAAAACAAAACCTTAATAGACTTTTTCATGGTTTTTCCTCCTCAGCGTTTTTCAAGTATCACGATCTGGTATGGTTTAACGGACAGGGTAAGAGCCCCATTATCACTTTTTACCAAGATTCCACTTATCAAATCTAAAAAAGTGCCGACCATTTTCATCTTTAACGTTTGTGTTTGTTCGGAAGCGTTCAAGAAAACGTACACCTGCTCCCGATCCGTGTACCTTTCAAAGGAGAAAAGTCCACCTTTTGCGAGCAAAGGTTTGTACTTTCCATACTTTATGGCATTAGAATGTTGACGTATTGATATCAATTTCTTGTACCAGTGGTAGATTTCCATATTCCATTGTCTTTTATTCCATATCATACACTTTCTGTTCATTGGATCTTTCCCGCCGGTAAGACCCACCTCATCCCCGTAATAAATCATAGGCGCGCCTATAAAGGTCATCTGTAAGCCAACCAACAATTTCATCTTTTCCACGTTTCCGTTTAGAATTGTGAGTGCCCTCGGCGTGTCATGGCTGTCTATCAAATTCCACAGCGAATTCCAGAGCTGTGGCGGATAAGTGTTAAGGTAATCGCTTGTTTCCTTCAAAAATGATTGCGCCGATGCGCCATAAACTACGTACGCGTAGGCGGCATCTTTAAAAAGGTAATTCATAGTCGAATTAAACGCTCCTTCATAGAACCAATTGGAAGCGTTAGACCATATTTCACCAACGTCCAGAGAAGAAGCGTTTTTTTCGTGTATCCAATGATAGAGCTTAACAAGAAAATCATTCGAGATCACATTCGCCGAATCTATTCTCCAGCCATTAACTCCTTTTTTCATCCAGAAGTCCACCACTCTTTTCAGGTAAGATTGAACATCTGGATTTTCCGTGTTGAGTTTTGGAAGGGACGGGTAGTTTTGAAATGTCAAGTAATCTCCACTTTCAACCTTTACGGGAAAGTGCTTCACAAAGTACCACTTCACGTATTTGGACTTTTTCTGGTTTTTTAATATATCCTGAAAAGCAAAAAAATTTGTTCCCGTGTGGTTGAAAACCCCATCCAAAATCCATTTTATACCTTCGGAATGCAACTTTTCAGTCAATTTTTCAAATGTTTGCAAAGTGCCAAAGTGCGGATCTACTTTTAAGTAGTTGGTGGTATTGTATTTATGATTTGAAGGGGACTGGAATATGGGGGTGGTGTACAAAACGTTTACTCCCAGATCTTTTAGATATCCAACTTTATCTATGATTCCGTTTAAGTCTCCACCAAAAAAGTTGTCGTAAGTTGGCTTATCACCCCAAGAAGACGTAAAAGGCGGATCGTTTGATCGATCGCCATTGAAAAACCTATCCACGAAGATTTCGTAAACGACCGCGCCCTTTGCCCAATATGGAGCGTTAAGAATTTCAACACTCGGATTTGAAAAGTTGAATGTAAAGCTCACGGGATTGTTAGAAAAGCCATTTGCACCGTAATAAAAAACTTTATTTCCGTCTTTCATCACGAAAATGTATTCAAACTTTGAACTTTTAGGGTGAAATGTAATCTCGTACCTATCTGTGTACTCGTCTAAACTACGCCTTTCCATTTTAAATTCATCATTTTTGTCTTTGAAGTAAACCGCTTTCACATCATTTTTTAAAGTGTCTATTGAAAAGTAAATTGTTTTTGTAGAAGCTGGATTGACGTAAACTCTACTTCTATCGTTGAAGATAACGTAATTCTTATGAATTATTCCATCCCCTCTAACGCCTTTTGGAGGGGAAAACGTGCCAACTGTCAAAATGGAGTAATAGCCTCCATGGCCGTTCAGTCTCCTTTTCGGGTTTGCCGGATCTGGAACAAGTTTT
Source organism: Mesoaciditoga sp. (assembly GCF_054006115.1). NCBI lineage: Bacteria > Thermotogati > Thermotogota > Thermotogae > Mesoaciditogales > Mesoaciditogaceae > Mesoaciditoga > Mesoaciditoga sp. Next base: position 9,895 of record NZ_JBPNHS010000002.1, read on the forward strand.
CCGTCCACCAAAAAGTCGTAAAAGTAAACCCCGTCAGGAACGTTGATTTGCGTCATCCACACGTTTTTAAAAACATTTTTCATCTTTCCAAGAGTTGGGGACCAATCGTTGAAAGTACCGACGACACAAACGGATTTAACCCCTTTGGGAGCTTTGTACGCAAAAAGAACATTCCTTGCCGTCATGGATACCGTAATTACGAATAGAAGAATTCCAACGAAAAATACGCTTTTCCTCAATTCGTATCCCTTCTCAAATCAAAAGCCCCAGGCAAAAGCGAACTCACATCTGTGATTTTAATCTTTCCAGAAGTGTTTGCAAGTACGACTTCGAAATTTCCAAATTCGGCCATTACCTGTCTACAAGCCCCGCAAGGAGAAACAACATCTTTGGTGTTCGCGATCACTGCAAGTCTTTTGAATTCCCTTTCTCCCTCGCTCACGGCCTTAAATATGGCTATTCTTTCGGCACACATGCTCAGTCCGAAAGATGAATTTTCCACATTTGCTCCTGTGTAAATCTTTCCTGATTTTGTCTCTAATGCCGCGCCAACTTTGAAATTTGAATATGGTGCGTAGGCGTTTTCCCTCGCTTTTTTTGCAATTTCGATCAACTCTTCACTTTTCATTGTCCTCAGATCCTTTCTTCAATCGAAGTTCGACTTTGAGTATCTGTTTCTTGTTAGATTCCAAAACCTTTGCTCTGAATTCGTCAGTATCCACAATTTCACCGGCTTTTGGAACCCTTTCAAAAACTTTGAGTAAATATCCACCAATCGTTTCAAATTCGCTTTCCGGAAATTCTATGTCTAATTCCCTTTCTATATCGTTTAAAGGCGTTAACCCACTCACCAAATACGTGTATTTGTCCTTTTTTACTATCATTTCTTCTTCTCCTTCAACGTCGAATTCATCGAATATTTCACCTGTCATTTCTTCCAAAACATCTTCCAAAGTAACAATTCCCGCTGTTCCTCCGTATTCGTCCACGACGATCGCTATGTGCATCTTCATACGACGCATTTCCTGAAGCAAGTCATCTATCTTTTTTGTCTCCGGCACGAAGTATGGATTTCTCATCATCTTTTTAACCCTTATTTCTTCTAACTTTTTTTCACTTTGAGAATTCAAAACAGATAAGATGTCCTTTGCGTAACATATACCTACAATCTGGTCAATGCTATTTTCATAGACTGGCAAACGTGAAAACTTCGACTCATCAAATACTTTAACCGCGTCAAGTAAACTTTTTTCTGCCATTATTCCAACTATTTCAACCCTTGGGACCATGATTTCTCTAACGTAAGTATCCTTTAAAGTTAAAGCTCCTTTTACAAGCACACTTTCCTGCTCTTCTATTACTCCTTGATCCTTACCCATATCTATGTTGAAAAGTATTTCTTCCTGTGAGATAAAGGGTTCTATCTTTGGCTTTCCTATAAATACCCTTATAAGAAAAACGGAAAATGCCGTCAGTACCCATGTCAAAGGACGTAGTATGAAATCTATTACCTTAATAACGGGAAATGAGTGCCCAAAAAACTTTGGAGCGTTCATTCTGGCGTACAATTTTGGTGTAATTTCTCCAAAAACAACTATCAAGACGGTCACTACGACTGTCACAACTGCAACCAATTTCGAATCTGAAGTTCCCTTAGGAAACAACTGTATGGCTAAAACAGTTGCCAATGATGATAAGAAAACGTTCACAACGTTGTTCATTATCAGGATCACGGTTAGATACCTGTTAGAAATTTTCAAATTCTTTTCAAAATCACGTGATGTGGTGTCCATGGCATCTACCAATTTTTTTCTGCTAACACTCATCATGGCAGTTTCTGAAGCAGAAAAGAAAGCGGAAAGCACAAGAAAAATCAGCAAAGAAATCAATTCCCAAACGATCGTAGGGTTACTCAGAGGATCTGGATCCAACTCTTAAACGACCTCCTTTTGATCTTCATTCGAATTCTTCAGTGGTTGTACGATTGTCCGTACACTATTTTCATTGCCCTGTACAACTGTTCAGCCAGGATCACAAGAGACAAAGAATGGGTAAATGTCAAACGGGATAAGGAGATGGTCATTTCGGCTTTCCTTTTCACTTCGTCGCTTACACCGAAAACTCCTCCTACCACAAATATCAAATCGTCTCCCCGATCCAAATGTTCTTTCACCAATTTGGAAAAACCTAAAGTATTCTTCTCTTGCCCACTCACATCTAAAAGTATGTACTTTTCGTTTTGAAGATGCTTTATCAGCCTTTCGGATTCTTCCTTAATGATCTTTTCTCTGATCTTTGAACGTGATGCGGGCAATGAAACGATCTCCGTTTTATGAAATCTATTGCATCTTTTCACGTATTCATTAAAGCCATCTTTTGCGAAAGAATTCTTTATTTTACCAGGAAATACTATCTTTATTTTCAAAGACTTTTCTCCCATTTTTAAACACAATCTTCAAGTTTTCTTCAGTTGGCAAGTATGGAATATAATCCAGTGATGGAATATCCAAGAGAATGATATCGGCTTGTTTTCCGACTTCTATGCTGCCAAGTTTTTCACTCATTCCAAGTACGTAAGCCGAATTCAACGTGTAAGCGCTTATGGCTTCTTCCACACTCATCTTTAAATGATTTACGGCAAGATGTATTATGAAAAATGGAGAATAAAACGTATTCGAACCCGGGTTAAAATCAGATCCCAAAGCTACATAAACACCATTATCTAAAAGTTTTCTTGCCGGTGCGTAATCCGTTTTAAGAAAAAAGCTGGTGGCTGGCATTAAAACCGCCATAGTTTTGTTGGCAGCTAATACAGGTATTTCATTCTCTTTTATCTTCAAGAGATGGTCTACACTTACGGCGCCAATCTGTGAGGCCATAGCGGCAAAACCATTTTCAGACAATTCTTCCGCGTGCGCTCTCACTTTAAAGCCGAGCTCTTTAGAATATCGCAAGAGTTCGTATGAAAATTCAACGGAAAAAGCCCCCTCGTCGCAAAAAACATCCACAAACTCTGCCAATTCTTCTTCCCTTACGAACTTCAGTGTTTCTTTTAACTCAAGAAGATACGCTTTTTCTCCCTGTGGGGGAACCGCGTGGGCTCCCAAAAAAGTGGCCACCACATTTTGTGGAATTTTTGAAGAAAGCTCTTTTATCGCCTTGAGCTGTTTGATCTCGTCTTTTTCATTTAACCCGTAACCACTTTTGCATTCAAATGCGGTTACTCCCGCTTTTAATAACCACCGTGCGTGCTTTTGGGCGCTTTGCACTAAATCTTCAATGGACGCTTTTCTCACGAGATTGACGGTTGAATATATTCCTCCCCCATTTTTTAACAGCTCTTCATAGCTTTTTCCTTCAGCTCTCAGGATGAACTCTTTCGATCTTTGCCCAACAAACGGAATATGAGTGTGAGCATCCACAAACCCCGGTAAAGCAAACATACCCTTTCCGTCCATTTCATATCTGGCGGGAAGGGCCTTTGTTACGGAAATTATGTTACCATCTTTAATTGATATTGTACCTTCAAACACCTTCAAACTTCTCGAAGGCGTTTTTCCAGTGGGAGTGGCGATCTTAACGTTAAAGATGTTAAGATCTGCTAAGTTCGTCGAGGAGCCTATTTTCGATCACTCTTTCAGAGCTGAAATCGTCTATACCAAGGTAAAAATTCATCGTTCTTACCAGAGTGTCCATCGGAACCATTCCAATAATTTCAGACCCAGCCACTTCAACTCCGTAACGTTGAGCCTCCCTCTTTATCGTTTCAAAAACCCTGAAAAGAGGTGTTTTTTTGTAATTCGTCATGTTCATGGACACCTGTACCATACCTTTTTCTTTTAAATCCACTCCCATGGCTTTGACAAATCTGTAACCTCCAGATGAATGTCTCACAGCTTTGGCTATTTTGTTGGCTATCTCCACATCGGTAGTTCTCAAGTTAACGTTAAACGCTATCAAGTACTCGCGTGCGCCAACCGCAACGACACCGGCACTTGGATGAACGGTAGACGGTCCGAAATCCGGCGCCCATTTAGGAGACTTTATCTTTTCAAAAAAACCTTCGAATTGCCCCTTTCTTATATTAGAAAGATTTTCCCTTTCTGGAGAAGTAGCGGATTTTTCGTAAAGATACACAGGTATATTCAATTCTTCTCCAATGCGTTTTCCGACCTTTTTGGATATTTCAACACACTCTTCCATTGTGACGTTTTTTATGGGAATGAATGGGATCACATCAACGGCTCCCATTCGCGGATGAGCACCTGTGTGGTGACGCAAATCTATAAGCTCTTCAGCTTTTTTTGCCATTTTAAAAGCGGCCTCTGCCACGGCTTCCGGCTCTCCAACTATGGTGACAACAGAGCGGTTGTGATCTCTATCCATAGACCAATCAAATACCCACACGTTGTTTGTTTCTTCGGCTTCTTTTACGATCTTTACAACCACTTCTTCTCTTCTTCCCTCACTGAAATTCGGTACTGATTCGATTATTCTTTTCACCCTCATGCGCCTCCTATCTTCGCACACCGTTTTTTACGGCTTCTATCACAACATATCGGTAAGGTTCAGTTCCCACGGAATAAGAGCGAACATCGTCAAAATGCGATAAAACTTCATGAACGATTTTCCTTTCACGGCTGCCCATTGGTTCAAGCGATACCTTCCTCGTTCCCCTTCTGATCTTTGAAACAGCGTTTTCAGCGATTCTTCTGATGAGTTCCTCTTTTCTTTCTTTGTAATCGTTAATGTCCACGAAGACCGATATGTGGTGATCGTTCTTTTTGTTCAAATAAACTGAAAGCATGTGTTCTACGGCACTCAGCGTACGACCGTGTTTTCCTATAAGCTCTGCAAGCGCTTCAACACTTTCGATCTTAACGGAATAAACCGTCATCGTTCGGACGATTTTCACTTCTATTTTGTACTCTACGCCGTAGAATTCCATCAAAGTAGTCAAGAAGTTCTTTATCAATCGAATGTTGTAATTATCATTGAGAGTTACGCGTATCTCGGCATCTTTAGCGCCAATTCCCAAAAAACCTTTTGACGGTTCTTGCAATACTTCGTAATCTACTTCCTCCTCAAAAACTCCAAGATCTTTTAGGGCACTTTCGAGACATTCAGAAACACTTTTGCCCTTGTATATTTTTTCCATCCCCTCACTTACCTCCTACCGTATTTTCTTTTTGGATTCATTCCAAAAAGTTCTCTAATACTAATACCCTGAATGTGGTACATTTTAGCGACTATGTAAGTTGTAAGAAGCTGCATGGCTGAAAATGTGGCGTAGTAAAGAAAAAGCCCGACGGGAAATCCTATAAACAAAAATTCCATAACGCTGAACATCGCAATACTCTGCCACGCCTGTTTGGCGTTCGTACTTGTCCACAATGTTGACCACGCTGTGAGCAAAACTATAAGTAACACGAGGATAACGTTAGGCTGGAATCCACCTAACGATAGGTCACTCCAGATTAAGAATTGCCCATTGTAAGCGAAAGCCTCCTTCGAATATATTATTGCGTAGTAAAGTAAAAAGAGCACTGGCAATTGAACGACGGACAACAAACAACCGCTTGCCGGATTCGTTCCTTCTGATTTGTACAACTTCATCAGTTCTTCTTGTTGTTTTTTCGGGTCTTTATACTTTTTCTGGATTTCTTTTACCTTGGGCTGTATCTTTCTCATCTGAATCATCGATTTCATTTGGGCATGGGAAAGGGGATAAATGGCTAGCCTGACAAAAACGGCAAAAATTATTATTGCCCAGCCGTAATTTCCACTCCAGGAATAAATCCAATTCAGTATGTCTACAAAGAGATACATGAACCATCCGTACCATGGTTCTGACTTTGGATACTCTTTCAAAAGTTCCAAAATTACATTTTTCTCATGTGGAAAAAGGGCGAAAATTTCAGAGTTCTTTACAGGCCCAAGATACGCGATCGCCTTTACGTTAGAAGTGAAAGTGATAACACCATTACTTTTGAATTTTCCGCTTTCCGCCTTCGAAATGATGATGTTTTTGTACCCTGAAGAATAAGTTGCGAAAAGCTCTCCGTTTTCTCGTACTCTGTTGAATTCTGGCATCAAAGTTGGAAAATGCAAATTCATCTTTAAACCCTTCGGAGCGCTAACGGACACTTTTATTTCGTAATTCGGACCATTCACGAAAGTTATGGTCTTCTTTATTTCTTGACCTTTATATCGATAAAAGAAGTTTACCGAAACGTTTGAAGTCGTCTCAAAATTTTTCTTTTTTCCGTTAACGTTCCAGGCGTAAGGAGTCAACTTGGTGTCGGAAGCGTACAGATCAAAACCGTCGCCTCCGTACACCCAAAAGAGTTGATTTCTCTTAAAGGCGAGATATCCTTTTTTTAAAAGGCCATTCTTTACGTCCAAAACGTAGGTGTATATCTTGGTTTTAACCGTCAAATTTGTGGAAGAGACAGAAACCTTTACACTTGGAATTGCAAAAGCGATCAAAGTCGTTGTAAACAACAGAAGAGCAACTGCAATGAAATATTTTTTTGTCACATTCTTTTCCTCCTAATTTTGAATTCCATTGGAACTGGATCTTCTCCACCTTTGTTAAAAGGATTGCAGCGCAATACTCTCCACGTAGACAAAAGAAGACCCTTCGCCAGTCCAAAACGTTGAAGGGCTTCTATTGTGTATGTGGAGCACGTCGGAGTAAACCTACACGTAGGCGGTTTCAGCGGAGAAATGTATTTCTGATAAAAACGTATTGCCTTTATAAGAATTTTTTCGATTTTCACATACTCCCCTCAAAAAACGAAATACTTCTCACAATTCAACTTTTTCGCTACGAAATACCTCTTTCTTCAAGAATTCTTTCAAAGCATTAGAAAATTCCTCAAATGTTATTCTTTCAAACTCTTTTTTCAATTCCCTTCTTGGAAAGATCACAACGTCTACACTTTCGGCGTTTTTCATCTTTCTAAATGTTTCCCTTACATACCTTTTGAATTTATTTCTTACGTGAGCTTTTCCGAATTTTCTTGATACCACTATTCCAATTCTTGCGAAATTCTCGTCATTCTCAACGTACTTTGCGATGAACCACTCGCCTTTTACCACGTTTCCTTCCTGAAAAACCTTTTCGAAATCTTTTTTCTTCTTTAGACGTCTTTCGGGGCCTAATCCCTCATTCACACCGCTATTCTTTTCCTTCCGCTTCTTCTTCTGTTGTTCAATATCTTTCTTCCAGATTTTGTCTTCATTCTCGCCCTGAATCCATGGGTTCTCGCTCTTTTAAGTCTTTTGGGTTGATAAGTTCTTTTCACTGTAAAACACACCTCCTGAATGTTGTCTTCTCTATTCAAAAATAAACATGTTCGCTAAATTATATCATCACAATCTCCAAAACTCAACACTTTTAGAGTGAAAGATGTGTTAACATCTTGCAAGCAAAAAACCGATGATTTTCGTGGAGATAATGAATTGAAAAATGATATAATTTATTTGGTTTAACATGTAAGTGCATCACTTAAAAAGTGAGGCGAATTTTAAGTGAAGATCTTTATGGGACCAACTATTGTAGCTGAGGAATTCGGCGATTTTGAAGTAGGCGTGACGTTCCAAAATTTACCGCTTTCAGTGGGAAAGTGGATCGTTTTTTCGCAAAATGGTGTATCGTTGCACAAAATTTCTGGAAAAAGGGGAAGAAGTTGGCGTATTCCCAGCGCTCTTGACGATTTGATATTCGAGATAGGCGGTAAGAAAATCGCCATTCTTTATGGGAAAGAGATGAGAATAAGAAAACTCCTAAGAAGACTTTCTGAACAAAAAGTGAGCCTCATAATAGGATACCTTGAGCTAGAACGTTACAATTCTCACCAATTAGTGGCAAATGGATGGGGAGCTTCTCAGGTGAGTGAAGTCCCAACTATCTTGCTGTCTCGTTTGAATGAAAAAGTTGGATATTCTTTCTTTCTCAAGGAGCAAAACATGAAAAGTGGAATAATATTTTTACACGAACTTTATTCTTTCGTAGAAGTTCCTCCCATTTGCGATGATAAAGAAGTCAAACAAGACAGGGAATTTAAGGGAGACAGCAAATGAAAAATATTTTTCTTTCGTTCTTGCTTCAACATAGAATGAAATTCAAATCATTCTTCTCTTCATCAAGGAATAAAGCACGTGACGTAAAGATCACAAGAGTAGCAGCTATACAAGACGAATTCCGTACCTTTAAAAGTGCGAAGGATTTTTACAAACATGTTCATGAAGTCGTGTTACAAGCAAAAAATGAAGGGGCGCAGTTGATTTGCTTCCCTCAAGGAATGAATTTGGAACTCAATCCCATTTCATATAAGCGCATGAATTCGTTACAAAAGAAGAAAATATTTGAAGTTTACACTTCAATTTTCAAAGATATTTCTTGCCTTGAAGAAGTTTACATAGAAGAAAGTTCTGTAAACGAGGGAATTTTTATGGGGCGTATTTGGACACCTCAAGGTGAAATGATGAGCGAAAAAATGGTAGAATGTGATGAAAAAAAGATTTACGTTTCTCAGTTCGATTCCGACTTCGACGAAGAATTCGATCTTGGGGCTAGCGTTTACCTTTTCCCGCGTTTTGGAAATGTGGGACACCGAGAAAGAACGATTAGCAAAGCCTGGATGCTTGCCCAACAGGATTACGTTTTTTCCGTAGAAAGTAAGCTGGTTGGAAATTATTCAAATAAAAAGCTTATTGGAAGAAGCGCTCTGTACGCTCCTTTAGAGTTGACAAAGCTTGGTGATGGAATACTGGCCATTTCGAATTCTTCAGATGAAGGGGAAGTGGTAGTGGCAGATGTGAATTTTGACGCTCTCAATGAATTGAAATGGATGTCAAAACTAAGTGATTACGAACGAGTGTTGTTCTAAAATGGAGGTGTTTGTATGCTAAAGACGCATTTTGAAGAGGAAAAACTTTCGGAAAAGAAGATAAGAGAGTTGGAAGAACTTGCCCGCTTGTGCAGGGGAGATATATTGAAGATGACCACAGTTGCAAAATCCGGCCACCCGGGAGGTTCAATGAGTTCGATAGACATATATTTGACGGTTTTTTCAAACGCGGCTATAGATCCAAAAGATCCATTCAATCCACAGAGAGACAGGATAATAGTGAGTCACGGTCATACTTCCCCGGGAGTGTATTCTGCGCTGGCAAGGCTGGGCTTTTTTGACATAGACGAGGTTATAGCCGGATTCAGATACGCCAATTCCCCTTACGAAGGACATGTGACGAGAGGAATACCCGGCGTAGAATGGTCGACCGGAAATTTAGGTCAGGGCTTAAGCGCAGCGTGTGGAATGGCTTTGGCTTCCAAAATAACGGGAAACGACTATCATGTGTTTGCGCTTATGAGCGATGCTGAGCAGGCAAAAGGACAGGTAGCGGAGGCTAGAAGATTTGCCAAGAAGTATGGACTTTCTAACATAACGGTTGTAATAGACTACAACGATGCTCAAATAAGCGGTCATATGAGAAACATAATGTACGTCAATTTGAGGGCAGAGTATGAAGCGGCGGGTTGGCGCGTGTTGGAAGTTGATGGACACGATTACGCTCAAATCTACAACGCCGTGAGGTATGCCATTCACAACAAAGATGTTCCAACTGCCATTTTGGCAAGGACCATTATGGGGAAGGGAATTTCGTTCATGGAAGATGATGTGACTTATCACGGTAAGCCTCTCAGCATGGAGGAATGTGATAAGGCTTTGAAAGAGTTGGGTCTGGAAAACGATCTCGAAAAATACATTGAGATGAGAAAAACCTTTAACAAGCCTCATTACGAAATACCAACGTACGAAATAAAGGTGGACACTGGAGAACCAAGAATATACGATGTGACTCAAAAAGTTGCAAACAGGGACGCCTTCGGGCGCGCACTGGCAGACATAGTTTTTTTCAATGAAAAGAAAAAAGACAATACGCCTGTAGCAATCTTAGATTGCGATTTAAAACCTTCTACAAAAACCAATATGGCTGAAAGTGTGGTGCCAAACTCTTTTTGGCAGGTTGGGATTCAGGAACACAATGCAGCCACCATTGGAGGTGCCCTTTCCTCTCAAGGCGTGGTAACATTTTTCAGCGATTTTGGGGTTTTCGGGATAGACGAAACCTACAACCAGCATAGGCTTAACGATATAAATCACACCAATTTGAAATTGGTCGTCACGCACGTTGGAACGGATGTTGGCGAAGATGGTAAAACTCACCATTGCGTTGATTACACGGGCGTTTTAAGAAATCTTTACCACTTTAAACTCATCGTGCCACAGGATGCCAACCAAACCGATAGGGTTATCAGGCACATAGCTCAAGTGTATGGAAACTACGCAGTGGCAGTTGGAAGATCGAAGATACCCGTCGTAAAAAAGAAAAACGGAGAAGCTTTCTTTGGAGAGGACTACAAATTCGAATACGGAGAGTGTGATCTATTCAGAGAAGGAGAAGATGTTACCATATTCTCTTATGGGCAAACCTCTCACATAGCCGTTTTGGCCGCGGACGAATTGGAAAAAGAAGGAATAAAAGTGAGTGTCGTAGGCGTACCATGTCCATTTGATCTTCCAAAATGGATAGGAAAGTACATAGCTTCAAAACATGTTATAACTTTTGAAGATCATAACGTTCATACTGGATTGGCCGCCGTCATCTCTGAATTCATAACGGAAAATGGCACTTATCCGAAAACATTTGATAAAATAGGCTTGAGTGAATATACACGCTCAGGAGCGGCAAGTACGCTTTACGAAATGGAAGGACTTGATGTCGAATCGCTGAAAGAAAAAGTCAAAAAGGTGTTGAATAGATGAGAATACTTTTACACATTTGTTGTGCTCCCGATGCGACAACCGCTTACAAGCGGTTGTCGATCGAGCATGAGGTTGTTGGTTACTTTTTTAATCCGAATGTGCATCCCAGACAAGAATATGAAAGAAGAAAAGAAGCCGTCGAAAAGCTTTCAAAAGCGTGGAATTTTAAAGTTATCTATCCTCCATATGAACCAGACAAGTGGTTTAAAGCGGTGAAGGGTTTAGAGGATTTGCCGGAAGGAGGCATGCGTTGCAAGGCGTGTATAGCGTACCGTTTGAGAATGACAGCGCTAAAGGCAAAAGAACTTGGTTTCGATGCGTTTACAACTTCCTTGACGACAAGCCCTCATAAAGACGTTAGATTCATCAACGAAGTAGGCCCAAAAATAGGGAAAAGTGTTGGAGTCGAGTATTTTACGAGTATTTTTAGAAAGAAGGACGGCTTTCTTGAAAGCGTGAGATATTCAAAAGAGCTTGGTCTATATCGGCAAAATTACTGTGGGTGCATTTTCAGCATTAGAAAGGAAGAAGATGGACAGTTATTACGAAAGATTGGGTAAGAAACTGAAAAAAACGATAAATGCCGACGTTGCCATTATTTCGGAAAATGGGAAAACCCTTTTCACATCATTCAATATTGACGAAGAGGTAAGAGAAGCAGCTTTAATTGCCTTAAAGACGAAGGTAAGGGTTAGTATGGTAAAAGATGGTGCAAATGTTTTTGCCATTCCTTTAGATGGAAAAAATAAAATGGTATCTTTGATTTTGACTAATTTTGCCATTTCAGAAGACTCATTCGTTAATTTAATACTTGAAAATGTGAAATGTTTCTCTCCTACCGGCACTCTTTCATCAAATGAAAGATCAAAGATGGATGTGCTTCTTTCTCATGAAGAACTGGTAAAAACCCTCAAAGAATTTCTCGACAGCAATTTCAGCGTTATGAAAACGGCAATTTCTTTAAGTATTCACCGAAACACGGTTCTTTACAGATTGAATAAAATCAAAGAATTGACAGGTCTGGATCCCAAAAATCTAAAAGACGCTGTAAAACTTTATTCCCTTTTTGATGAATAGAAAAAGGAGGATTAAACGAATTGAGCGAATTTGAGAAAGCCGTGATAGTGCTTCCCGCTTCTGTTAAGGTCGTTAAAGCCACACGCTGCGTTCTTAGAAACCTTCTCATTTCCAACGATGTTAACAACGAGAGTTTGTTATACGATTTGGAGCTCGTACTTTCGGAAGCTTTGGTGAATGTTATAGAACACACGTACAATTTTGATTCTTCTAAACTGATCTCGTGCACCTTCAAAATTGACGATGGATTTTTAGAAATGCGCATAAGGGATTTTGGTCCTAAGGTTGAACTTGAAAAATTAAAGCCTCGTTCACTTTCTCAACCGAGAGAAGGAGGGCTTGGTCTTTATCTGATAAGGAATTTGGTAGATAGTTGGGAATACGAGGATGTCTGTAATGGAAATTCGTTAATACTACGGAGGAAGATCAAGTGATACACGTAGTTGGTGCGGGGCTTGCAGGTTCTGAAATAGCGTTTCAGCTTTCAAACAGAGGTTACGATGTGTTCCTTCACGAAATGAGACCAACTGTCGAAAGTGGAGTGCACAAAAGCGATAAATTTGCCGAGCTGGTTTGTTCAAACTCTTTAAAGTCATTGGATGCTTCTCGAAATGCTTCCGGTCTTTTGAAGAAGGAACTGGAAAAACTGGGTTCTTTCGTATTAAAAGTGGCCAGGAAACATTCAATTCCAGGTGGAAGAGCTCTTGTGGTTGATAGAGAGGCTTTTTCTGAAGAGATAACGGAAACTTTAGAAAGTTCTCCTCATGTTGTTGTGAGGAGGGAAGAAGTGAAAAGCATTCCTCAAGACGAAGATATCTGGGTGATCGCAAGTGGACCGGCAACCTCGGCTGAGCTTTACAAATGGTTGGAAAGGGAATTTGGAAAGGGAGCACACTTTTTTGACGCCGTATCTCCCGTTGTTTCGGCGGAAAGTATTGATATGTCGAAGGCTTTTTTTGCAAACAGGTACGAAGAGGGTAAAGACTATTTGAATTGCCCAATGGAAAAAAAAGAGTACATAGCATTCAGGGAAGCTCTAGTACATGCGGAGGTTTTGCCAATTGAAGGGTTTGACAGGAAGCTGCTCTTTTCACGATGCCAACCCATAGAAGAGATAGCGCGAAGCGGATTGGATGCGATGAGATATGGTCCACTTCGACCCGTTGGCCTTTCAAAAAATGGGAAAAAATATTACGCTGTCGTTCAGTTGAGAAGAGATAACTCTGTGGGAAGCCTTTACAATTTGGTTGGTTTTCAAACGAGACTGAAATGGCCTGAACAAGAGCGGATCATCCACATGATACCGGGGCTGGAAAGGGCTAAGGTAGTTCGCTACGGAGTCATGCACGCCAACGTTTATCTGGAACCTTTTGAGATTATGGATGGTTATTTCAGAGCGAAAAAGGACAAAAGGATATTCTTTGCCGGTCAAATAACGGGGGTGGAAGGATACGTTGAATCCGTCGCGTCGGGGCTTTTTGTAGCCCTTAATTTGATGAGGATTTTGAATGGTAAAAAACCCATAACTTTACCGAAGAAAACCATGATAGGGGCATTGCTTGATTACGTTAGTCGTACTCCTGACTTAAAACCCATGTACGCGAATTTTGGACTTTTAAAAAAAGATGAAGTTGAAGAACTTCCATCTTTTGAAGAATTGTTATTGGAGGATTAGATGAAGGTAAGAACTTATCTTTTCATATGGTTTTTCGTAATTCTTGCAGCATCGATAGGTGTTTTTACATGGTTTGAAGTGAAAACGTACACGTTAAAAAGAGAAAATCTCATCTTCGAAGAAACAAAAAAATACGACTCGTCAATGAAAGATGCGTTTGTAAACGTAGAGCGCGATTTTTCAGCCTCACTTCCGATTTACGCGTACAAATTGATCGGTCAAAAGAATGTTATAGAGGCGCTGAAAAAAATCAGAGACACTTACGGCGCCGATTGGGCCTTCGCTGTTATCGACGGCGAAAGTTATGTTTACCCGGAAGTAAAGCTACAATCTTCCTTCATTGCGCCTTCAAATCCATGGTTTGTGGCTTCCATTTCTTCGATGTTCAAAGTTGTTGAAGACGAATTTTACTCCACTTACTTTCATCGCAATGTCGTTACGATGAGCGTCGCGGTGCAAGGTGAAAAAAACACGTTGATCGGTGGAATTGTCATCAAGGAAAACAGGTTCTTTTCTCTTATAAGTGCCGAAATGGGAAACAAGCACTTTTTCATTCTGAAAGACGGAAAAGTTGTTTATCCACTTACCTATCACAATGAAAAGAATATATCTTCAAATAAAATCGTGAATTTGAACGGTAACGATTATTTGATGAAATTCGAAAGATACGATGATTTAGTGAGAAACGCTGGAATGAATTCCAACACTTCATATGAGGTCGCTTTTTTGATACCGTACGATTCCATTTCAAATGCCGTATTTTCATCGATGAAAAGGGCCATATTCATCTTTTCAATCCTTATCGCCATTATCTTCCTGTCTTTTTTGCTCTCCGCTAACCGCATAGTAGATTCTATTAGCGCGATTTCAACGATAACTTCTCATCTTAATTTGAAAAAGATGGTTTTAAACGTTAATCCTGAGCTTGAAAAAAAGGTTAAACAGTTTAAGGAAACTAGCAAGATATATTCCAAAATCGTTGAAATGGTTCAGGACATAACAGCTCATATGGAAGAATTAAAAGCCACAAACGACGAATTGGAAAGTTCTTATGAAGATATAGAAAATCTTTCCAACAGCCTTGCAATAGAATCTTCAAGATTGAAAGAATTATCTGATTCTTCAAAACTCATATCTTCTTCCAGAAACGTTAATGAAGCCGCCGGAATTCTCCTTGATAAGCTTATAGGTATTTACGGTTGTGAAGGCGCGGCTTTGTTGGATATAAGCGAAAAAAACACGAAAATCGTTCGCTTTGAAGGAAAAAGATTCGATATTCCCTCATTGGGTACACTAAAAGAAGAGATAATGAATGGAAATCTGGCAAGCTTGAATAAAGGAAAGGAAAATTATTACATCGTGCCGATTCTCTTTGGTTCTAGACCAATAGCGGTGCTTGTCATGATGTTTGAAAATAATTTACCTTCACGTGAGGAAATGGAGTACATAACCAATTTTTCCGCGCATTTTGCCGCGCTTTTGAATTCAAACAAAATGATAGAAGAAATGAAAAATTCGTACATTTACCTGGCAGAAAAATTCGCGGAAATAAGCGAAATATACGATTACGAAACGGGAAGTCATGTGGAAAGAGTTGGAAGATATAGCGAATTTTTGGCCAAAAAGCTTGGAATGTCCGACGCATTTGTGGAACAAATAGGCATATACGCCATGATTCACGATATAGGCAAGTTGAAGGTTCCAAGAGAGATATTGATGAAAAATGGCCCCCTAACCAATGAAGAGTTCGAAGAGATGAAAAAACACACCATTTACGGTGAAATGATACTTGGCGACGCCCCATTTCTTGAAATAGCTAGACACATCGCGCGTTATCACCATGAAAAATACGATGGTAGCGGCTATCCGGATGGTCTGAAGGGAAACGAAATCCCGATAGAAGCAAGAATAGTGGCCTTATGTGATGTTTACGATGCCTTACGCTCTCCCAGAAGGTACAAAGCTGCCCTTAGCCATGAAAGAGCTTTTGAGATAATAACAAAAGGCGATGGTAGAACCGATCCAAAGCATTTTGATCCTGAAGTGTTGCTTGTGTTTGAAAAATACCACCACGAATTTGCGAAAATATACGAAATTCTTAAAGGATGACGGTGAATCAAATTGAACGAAATTCCAAAAAAAGTGCGTGAAAGAGTTGAAAAGCTCAGAAAAGAAATAGAGTATCACAACTACCGGTATTACACTTTAAACGATCCTGTTATAACGGACTACGAATACGATATGATGATGAAAGAACTCGTAGAGCTTGAAAAAACTTATCCTCAGCTTTTTTCTAATTCTTCTCCCACACAGAGGGTTGGTTACAAAATACTCAATGCTTTCAAAAGCGTTGAACACCCTTTTTTCATGTACAGCCTTGACAACTCTTATTCAATGGATGACATGGTTGAGTTTGACAGAAGAGTCAAAAAATTGCTTTCCGTTTCACAAATTGATTACGTTTGTGAGATGAAAATAGACGGACTTTCCATACGATTGGTATACGAAAACGGAGAATTAACGTTGGCCGCAACTCGAGGAGATGGAAAAGTTGGAGAAGATGTCACGGAGAACGTGAAAATGATACACACCATCCCTCTAATACTCCAACAAAGAGTGAGCGTGGAAGTAAGAGGTGAAATTTACATGTCGTACACGGAGTTCAAAAAATTGAACTTCCAAAGAGAAAAAGCAGGCCTGCCCCTCTTTGCCAATCCCAGGAATGCGGCCGCTGGAACGCTAAGGCAGTTGGATACTTCGGAGGTTGCCAAGCGCCATTTGGATTCCTTCATATACACTTTGATCTCGCCAGAGAAATACAGTGTGAAAACCCAATGGGATGCGCTGAATTACATGGATAAGTTGGGATTTAAGGTGAACAAAGAATCGAAGTTGGTACATGACCTCAAAGAGATGCAAGAATACCTTGCATGGTGCCAGGAACATCGATACGAGGTGAATTTTCCAATAGATGGTGCCGTTATAAAAGTTAACGACTTTTCCTATCAAGAGAAATTGGGATTTACCGCAAAATACCCAAGATGGGCCATAGCTTATAAGTTTCCCGCTGAACAGGCGAGAACGAAAATCAAAGATATAAAAATCCAGGTTGGAAGAACCGGAATACTTACACCTGTCGCCGAATTAGAACCGGTAAAACTTGCCGGCACGATTGTTAAAAGGGCTTCACTTCACAACTTCGATTACATCCAAAAAAGAGATATTCGCATCGGCGACGTTGTACTTGTTGAGAAAGCCGGCGAAATAATTCCTCAGGTCATCAAACCACTCGTTAAAGAAAGAAACGGCACTGAGAAAATGATAGAAATACCAAAAGAATGTCCTGTTTGCGGTGGACCGGTTGGAAAATTGGATGAAAAAGATGTGGCCATTAGATGCCTTAATCCTTATTGTCCAGCCAAGATAGAAGCGTGGATTGAAAATTTTGCATCTCGTAAAGCAATGGACATACGAGGATTGGGTGAAAAATTGGTGAAAAAATTGGTAAAGTTGGGCATGCTCAAAGATCCATCCGACATTTATGAGCTCAAAGCTGAAGAAATAGCGAATTTGGAAAAGATGGGTAAAAAATCTGCAGAAAATCTAATAAAGGAGATTGAGAAATCAAAAGATGCCCCTTTGCACAAAGTTATAACCGCTTTGGGAATTCCCATGGTAGGAGAAGGAACAGCTTTGTTGCTTGAGAAAAACTTCTCTTCTCTTGAAGAACTTATGAACGCCGATAAGGATTCGCTTATGAAAATAGAGGGAATTGGAGAAAAAGTTGCCGAATCGATAGTCAGCTTTTTTTCTATGGAAAAAACCAAAAAAATGGTTCAAAAGCTTTTATCGCATGGCATAGGAAAGGTTACCACAAGAAAAGAAAATGAATTCCAGCCGTTAAAGGGATTGAAATTCGTGATAACGGGCACTCTTTCCGTTTCGAGAGATAAAATGAAAGAGCGCCTCAGCGCTCTTGGTGCAGATGTTTCTTCAGCTGTCTCATCAAAAACGGATTTTCTGCTTGTTGGGGAAAACCCAGGTTCAAAATTAGATAAAGCAAAAAAGCTTGGCGTAAAAATCTTAAAAGAAGACGAGCTTGAAAGGCTTATCGATCAATCAAAAACCAATTCGTAGGTAAGATTTGATGACTTTTTAAGCATCGCCGAAACGCTGCAGTATTTGTTTTGAGAAAGTTCAACCGCCTTTTCAGCTTTGGCTTTTGAAGGAGCGTTTTTGAAGATGTACTTAAGAAGTATTTTCGTGTAAATTTTAGGGTGTTCAGGTGCTCTTTCGTACTCAATTTCAATGTGAAAATCATTGGGAAGGGCTTTCATTTTCTTCAAAATGGATATGACATCCATGGCTGTGCATCCGGCAAGCGAAACAAGAAGCAATTCCATGGGTCGCGCCGCCGTATCATTTCCCCCACTTTCAACTGAAGAATCCATTGTAACTTCGTGACCTGATGGCGTGTGAGCGATGAATTTCATGTTTTCCTTCCATTGAATGTTCAAACTCATTTTTTACCTCCACTTTTGTGTTGTATGATTTAAGGTACGAAAATTATACCAGAAAGGAGATTTTCTTTGAAAATTGTAGCGATAACGGGTGGAATAGCAACTGGAAAAAGCACAGTTGCAAAATTCGTAAAAGAAATGGGATACCATGTGATAGATGCTGACAAAGTCGGACACGAGATCTTAAAAAAAGATGATGTAAAAGAGCTTTTAATTAAGGAGTTTGGCATTTCTTTGAACGAAAAAAATGAAATTGACAGAAAAACACTTGGAAAGATAGTTTTTTCAGATCGCAAAAAACTCGAACTTTTGAATTCCATAATTCACCCCCGGATCGTAAGTGAGATTTTGAAAAAGATCTCACAACTCTCAAAAAAAGGTGTAAGAGAAGTTTTTGTGGAAGCCGCAGTGCTTTTCGAAATGAAATTTGACAGGTATGTAGATTACGTGATTGTAACAGATTGCTCGAACGAGTTGAGGATAAGTAGACTTATGAAAAGAAATCATATTTCTAGAGAGGAGGCTATAGCAAGGCTAAAAGCACAATTAAAACGTGAAGAATTTTTAAAGAGGGCGAATTATGTAATAAATACCTCAAAGAGTTTGAAACACACTTTCAATCAGGTTTCAGATCTGTTGAATTTGAAACCATGGAGTGATAAAATATAATACTGGTCAATCACAAAAAGGAGGGATTCAAATGAAGAAGATCCTGATCGTTGTTTTGGCTCTGTCTGTCGTTTTAATAGGCAGCGTTTTTGCAGCCAAAACAGTCGTAACGTTCTGGAATTCGATGGGTGGTGCTCAGGGAAAAGCCTTGAGCCAAATAGTCAGCGAATTCAACGCTCAACATCCAAACATTGAAGTTAAATCAATTTATGTTGGTAACTACGGCGTCCTGGTTCAAAAGCTTCTTGCTGGTGCGGTGAGTGGTCAGTTGCCAACAATAAGCCAGGTTTATTCCAACTGGACAGCACAGCTCATGAAATCCAACGTTATTCAACCCATGCAAACTTTCATTGACGATCCAAACGTAGGACTTTCAAAATCACAGCTCAATGACATATGGGCACCTTTTATAAAGGCGAACACGTGGAATGGTAAAATATACACCCTACCCTTCAACAAATCTATCTACGTTCTTTACGTCAACACGGACGATCTTATGCTTCAAGGTCTCGATATTCCGCAAACCATTCCTGAACTCATAAAAGATGCAAAACTTCTTACCGTGAAAGATTCTTCTGGCAAAGTTATCCAATACGGTCTTGGCTTAAGAACAACGGTAGATACTTTTGAAGTCTTCCTGAGACAAGAAGGCGGACACATTTTAACTCCTGATTACAAGCGTGGAAATCTCGACTCTAAAGTTGCCCTTGATACGTTAAAAATGCTTGTCAACCTCGTAAAGAGCGGAACGACATTTGCGCAGGGCGGATATTTGGATGGTCCATTTGGAAATGGAAAAATAGCGATGTACATCGATACTTCGGCTGGACTTTCGTACACGGCAAGAAGTGTTGGTGGAAAATTCTCCTGGACCATCGCTCCAGTTCCAAAAGGAAAAGTTCAAGCTCCACCATTCGCGGGAACGGATATAGCCATATTCAAAACGGCTTCTGAAGCCCAACAAAAAGCCGCGTGGGAATTCGTGAAATTCCTTTTAAAGCCTGAAATTCAAGCGTTCTGGTCCATAAAGACTGGTTACCTTCCAGTTGTCAAAAGTGCACTTGACACGCAAGCTTGGAAAGATTATTCAGCTTCCAACCCGATGGCCAAGGTTTTAATCTCCCAGATTCCATACGGTTCCTTTGATCCGGGAATCGCTTCGTGGTACACGATAAGGACCAAGGTTGGAAACGCCGTTTCCGATGCGATGTTCTTCAAGAAAACTCCGGAACAGGCTCTTCAATACGCTCAAGAACAGATAAACAAGATTCTTGGAGTTAGCAAGTAAAATGAGTTGAGAGATCGGGAAGGTTTTACTCCTTCCCGATTTTGAAGTTGAAGTTTTTTCTACACGGGAGTTTTTATTATAATTGGTATCTTAATTTGAAAGGGGGAATTTTTGATGAAACGCACTTTGTTGTTGAGTTTGGTAATTGTGGGTCTGCTCGCTTTAGGCGTCTTTGCCTCAACGCCCGGAAAATTGTTAATCTGGGCCGATAACGTTCGAGCACCCATTATGAAGCAACTCGCGAATGAATTCCAATCCGTTTACGGTGTGCCGGTAAAAGTTGTTGAGATGAACTTTGGAGACATAAGAAGTAAATTCGTAACGGCCGCATCAGCTGGCCAAGGTCCGGATATAATCATCGGAGCAAACGATTGGGTAGGGGAATTGGCAGCAGATGGCCTGTTGACTCCTATAACTTTCTTGTCTAAAGATCAGCTAAAGGCTTTTGCACCTACCTCTCTTGATGCATTCTCCTACAACGGTAAGCTTTACGGTCTTCCTTATGGAATAGACGTTTTAGCCCTTTTCTACAACAAAGATTACGTTACGGAAATACCGAAAACGGCCGATGCTTTCTTTGAAATGGCAAAACAAATGACTGGTGGCGGATTTTACGGTTTGGCATATGGAGTTTCTGGAAATCCGTACTTCTCCGCTCCTTTCATTCAAGGGTTTGGCGGATACATATTTGGGACCAAAGCAAATGGGGGTTTAAATCCAAACGATATAGGTCTTGCAAATTCCGGAGCGGTGAAAGGGCTTGAATTCATAGTCAAGATGTTCAAAGAAGGACTCCTTCCAAAGGGAGAGGATTACAACACCATGATGAAGCTCTTCGATTCCGGTAAAGCTGCCATGATGATAAACGGTGAATGGGCAGTGCCACAGGTTCAACAAGCCGGTATAAATTTTGGAATTGCTCCAATTCCAGGTGGAAAACCATTCGTTGGAGTACAGGGTTTCATGATCAATTCAAAGTCTCCAAACCAGATTCAGGCTATGGAATTCATGGCCAATTACATAGACACCGAAGAAACGATGTACAAGCTCTGGCAAGCCGATCCAAGGATACCAGCGAGATATGATGTTGCCAAAAAGGCGGAAGCGACCGCTCCATGGCTAAAAGGCTTTGTTGAAGCGTTGAGCAATACCACACCGATGCCAAACATTCCTCAAATGGCATCCGTTTGGAATGCATGGACAAATGCCTTGAACCTTGCCATTAGTGGGAAAGAGTCCGCTCAAGCCGCTCTGAACACGGCAGTTGAGCAGATAAAGGCAGCAATAGCAAAGAAATAATTTAGAATGATGATATGAGGCGGGGTTTTCCCGCCTCATTTTTTGGAGGGATGGTTTTGTCTGTTAAGCGAGTTGCCATTTGGCTCTCTGTAGCCCTTATCGATGCCATTCTGGCATGGTCAATCGTGGTTTTAACTTCAAATGGTTCCTACGGACTAGCCGTGATAGTTGCGCTTTTGCTTATCTTCATCGACTACGCACTTATAAATCCAAAGGGTTATCCTTTTTTATACATGATACCCGCACTCATATTCATGATGATATTAACGGTTTATCCAATATACTACACATTTCAAATCGCGTTTGAAAATTACATGACCGGTTACATGTGGAGCCGCCAACAAGTAATGGATACGTTGTTGAATACCATAGTGATAAAGCCTAACCCAAATTATTTTGATTATTCGATTTACACGCTTTATCATGGCTACACACCAAGTAACAAGTTCATTCTTCTTTTAAAAGAAGGGAAAAAACTTTACATTGCCCAAATGCCAAAAAAGAGCGGACAAAGATATATAAGTCGATTTGAAATGCTCACAGATGGAAGCGTAAACATAGATGGAATAAGGTATTCGATTGTCAGATCTGTTAAAGATCCTTCAAAGGTGATATCAATTTCTTCACAAGAAGGCGTTTACAATTATTTTTACAATCCTTCAGATCGGGATACTTTTCCAAATTTGAAGTTTTTTAACATGCATTATTCTTCTATTCTCAGCAATACCGAATTCATAAATCCGCAGACGGGAACGCTTTTCTTCACTAACAAGTATGGATTCGCGAAACTCGTAACGGCCAAATATGAATATACCCTTTCGAACATGCCCGTTTTGGAAAATGGTAAAAAAGTGGAAAAAACCGTCCTTATAAATACAATTACCGGTTTGCCGGTAATTGAAAAAGACTACGCATTTTGGAATGTAGACCCTCATACTGGGAAAAGAACGAAGATAATGGGTTATTATGGTTACTCGGGGCTTAAAAATTTCAAAGATCTTTTGACCAACAGGCAAATCATGTCCCCATTTTTGTCAGTTTTCATTTGGACTTTCGAATGGGCCGCTTTAAGCGTGTTTTTCACTTTCAGCGTTGGACTGTTCTTGGCAATCGTGCTTAACAACAGAAAAATGAGATTCAGAACAATTTACAGAACCCTTCTTATAATCCCGTGGGCCATTCCCGCTTTCATATCCATAATAATGTTCAGGGTTGGGTTCTTCAACGTGAGTTTTGGAATTATAAACAAAATATTCTTAGAACAATGGCTTCATTTAGGTCCAATAGATTGGTTTGGAAACGCTTTTTGGGCAAAAGTGGCTTTGCTTATGGTAAACACATGGTTGGGATTTCCCTATATGATGGTTATATCTTTGGGGGCTCTCCAATCCATCCCAAATGAATTGTACGAAGCTGCATCCATTGATGGAGCTTCAAAATGGCACGCATTTTGGAAGATAACTTTTCCGTTGCTCATGATCCCGCTTGCACCGTTACTTGTCGCATCGTTCGCCTTTAATTTCAACAACTTCAACGTCATCTACCTTTTGACAGCCGGTGGCCCACCAATACCAAACTCTATAACGCCAGCTGGCCAAACAGATATACTTTTGAGTTACACTTACAACCTTGCTTTTGGAGGCGCGTCGGGAAGAAATTACGGCTTGGCAGCTGCGATTTCAATCTTGATATTCGTCATAATCGCAACGATAAGTGCAGTCAACTTCAAGCTCTCCGGTTCTTTTGAAGAGGTGAATAAATGATGAAAGTCCATCCTATAAGACACGTGGTAATATGGATAGTCATAGCCATAGTGTTGTTTCCTGTGCTCTGGATATTCACGACATCCATCAGAAGAGACAACGCGTATATAAGTTCTTCATTGTTCTCCAGTCAAACAACATGGCAAAATTACATCGATTTGATCGTGGAACCGAAAAACGTTCCCGCTTTGTATAACGAGATTTCGAACATATACAGTCTTGGCGATCCATATGACAAGATGAGTAAAAAAGAAGTGCTGGGAAAGCTGAATTCAGATTTTGAAGCTTACCAAAATTATTTCAACAAGACGTTGAAAATGTCATCTTCAATATACGAAGATGCCAAATGGATAAATACCAATGTTTTACCACAAGCGAAATCCATTGCGCTTGATAACGTTAAAAAATATGGAAAGCAAGATGTTGAATATCTTTCTAGCCTTGCTTCGTATCTTTCAAAAAGATATTCATCATTGGACAAAGAGTACAAGCTCGCAGGGATGTACAAACTTTTGCAGCAGCTTCAAAATGCTCCTGATGAACAGGCTTTAAAAGTTGTAAGTGTTTATTTTCCACAGCTTCAAAAAGGATGGGAAAAGTATCGCGATTCATCCAGGAAAGCCGCTGAAAAGATCAAGAACGTTCCATCGACTGTTTCGAAACTTTTGGAAAAAGATAACGTGAAAGGGCAATCGGCACAGGATTTGATAGATGCTTATCAAGAAACTTATGATATGATGAAAAGCGGAACTTTCTCATATGCGAAATGGTTTGCGCCTATATACCTCAGAAAGATAAACATGGACACCATAAAACTCTCTCAAAAGATGAAAACTCCGGAAAAAGATGAACTCTTGAAGATAAAAACTGAAGTTTTCTCCCTTGTGCAAGGTTTAAGAAATTCAAAATCTTCCTATGATAAGGCTCTCAGCGATGCTTTAAGCACCACGAAAAATGCGTATACAGCGCTTATTGGAAAACTTCAAGCTTCGTTGGACGAACTCAGTTCATCTTATTCTGAAAAGATGTCAGCTCTTGATTCGCTGAAAAACGAAATTGACAAAAATTCTCTCACTTTGACCAAAGATGCTTCGCAGATAGGATTGTTTTCTACGAACATAGTACCAACTTCAATGGCGCTTAGCGAATTCGTTTCCGTGGTAAAAAGCGTCTTGAATTCATCTCAAACTCAACAAGGAACTGGAAATGGCACTTTTTACGATTTTTCATCGTCCATAGATCTCACTCAAAAATGGCTCGGTTATGTTCCGAAAACAAAGGAATTCTCAGAAGTAAAGAAAAAGGTTGAAAACATTTTAAAAGCTCTTGAATTCCTTCAATCGAAAAACGCATTCTTGCTTGCAAATGCGAATTTGGACGCTATATCAAACATCAAATCTTCACTTCCATTTGTCATGATAAAACTCCAAGCGGCGTTGAAGATGTCTTTGCCTGTTTTACAAAATTACTCTTCAACGCAAGCGCAAATATCGCAATATTACGCCAAGTTTCAAAAGATAAATCAAGAGGCGAATAGTTTATCGCAACAGATGGCTTCATTGCGTAAAAAGGTTAACGCCATCAATACGAAAATATTGATCTCTCAACTTTATTATTCAACCATGATATTCAATGAAAAAGCTAAGAAAACGTTCAATTCCATAAATTCTTTCGAGAGTGCCCAAACGTTTTTAAACGATCTCAGCGATTTTTATGCCAGAGTTGAAAACACAGGTTTAAGCGTACCAGCGATTCCATCTTATTCAAGGTATGAAGAATTTTTCAACGTTAAAAAGCTTATGGAAACCTCATCACTTGCCATAGAAACGTCAAAGGCCATCAATCAATTAGTGTCTCAGTATTCTTCTTACATAAATGACTTGAAAAAACGAAGCGCTTCGTATGTAGAAGTTAACATGCTGGGCTTTCCCCTAATGGTAAAAGAATTATCGAGTATGAGTTCTCTTTATCACGGAATGTATGTTTCTAAGATAGGACCGGCACTTGGTATAATCTCAAGGCGAAGTCATGATCTTTCAACTTTAACTTACCTTTCTAAGGCAAAAGGTAAGTTAAATGATATGAACGATAGCGCTTATTACCTGACGCAGTACTGGAAGGTAAAATACGTTCCACCATTTATGAGATGGCTTTTGAACAGTATAATAGTGGCCGGGACGGCAGCCATTATCACCGTCTTTTTGTCGGCATTTATGGCTTATCCATTTTCAAGGTTTAGGTTCGTTGGAAGAAAGTACGGATTGATAGGTTTGTTGCTTGTTCAGATGTTTCCAACCATGATGGCAATGGTGGCACTTTATCTCTTGCTGAATTTCATAGGAAAATTCTTCCCACCGCTAGGTCTGAACACCCTGGGAGGCTTAACCTTCTTGTACATAGGCGGTGGAATAGCGTTTAACGCGTGGTTGATAAAGGGATTTTTTGATGCGATACCAAAAGAGCTTGAAGAAGCGGCAATGGTCGATGGAGCCACAAGATTTCAGACTTTCTGGAGAGTTGTTTTGCCACTTTCCACACCGGTTTTGGCCGTTACCACCATTTTGGGATTCGTTGGAAACTACGGCGATTACATACTCGCTTCCATAGTTCTAACCGGTATAAAACATTACACGTACGCAGTTGGACTTCAAACATTTTCCACAAGTCAATATTCGACCAATTGGGGATTGTTGACGGCCGCGGCGTTGATAGGAATGATACCAATACTGGCGATCTTCCTTGGACTGCAAAGATTCATCGTTGGAGGGTTAACGCAAGGATCGGTGAAAGGATGATGAAAGATTTGAATTTGAAAATGGACTATTCCAATTCTCTCGTGGCTTTGATAAATTCAATAACTGCAAAATTTGGTTTGCTTGCCAGGCACACACCACTGGATGTCGGTATATTGGGAAAGAAATTTGAAAGAGCTGAAAGAGTGGTCCTTCTTTTGGTGGACGCTTGTGGTTACGAGCTTGCCTCTAGAGTATACGAAGAAAATGAGGAAGAGTTGAAAATGTTTGGACCACCGCATCGGCTTTCAACTGTTTTTCCTTCAACAACTGTTGCCGCGCTCACTACCGTGGCGACGGCCGCGCTTCCAATAGAACATGGAATGTTGGGATACGTGCTTTATTTGAAAGAATTTGGTACGTTGGCAAACATGATTGAGTTCGCGCCCATTGGGATGCCAAGGGATTCTCTCATTTCAAGGGGTGCTAATCCTTCGACGTTTTTAGAAGTTTCAACTGTTTACGAAGATCTGAAAAATTACGGAGCCAATCCGCTCGTTATAACTGCCAATGCGTTCAAAGAAAGTGGTCTTTCGAAGGCATTGGATCACAACGCGGCGGTTCAAGGATACATAACGAAAACCGACTTAATGATCAAAATAAGAAAAGCGGTGGAAGCTGAAAAGTACTCTTACATATACGCTTACTGGCCAATGGTAGATGCGATGGGACACATATACGGTCCGGATTCTGAAGAATATTTTGAAGAAGCAAAAGACACGTTGTTAAAATTCAAAGAGCTTGTCTTTGATAGATTGAACGATAAACTAAGAGACACCACCTCTTTTTTGATAGTCGCCGATCACGGTCAAATGAAAGCAAATTGGAAAAACGATTGGATCGTGTCCCCTTTAGATGAGTTTTCTGAAACTTTGGAAATGATGCCAACAGGAGAACCTCGCATGATGTATCTTTACACCAAAGATTTTGAAAAAACCATAAAGGTGGGAAAAGAGTTTTTTAATGGAAATGTGGATTTTTATCCTTCCCTTCAGGCTGTAAAAGATGGTCTGTTTGGAAGTATTTCACCGTCTAAAAAGATGCTTTCCAGAATAGGAGATCTTCTAGCATTTCCAAAAGAAGATCACTCTTTTACCGTGAAATATCTTGGAAGTGAAAGACATTTGAAGGGAAAGCATGGAGGAATTTCAAAAAGCGAAATGGAGATACCATTGTTTTCGTTTTAGATTTTATGTTCTCATCTCATCTCATCTCGTGCGTCACACAAACGTGAGTTCTCATATTGTGGATTACAGCGTCAAAAACCGAAAATAATAAATGTTTTTTACGTACTTTCAAAGATAGTAATAAGCAAAAAGGGGGAATTTTTATGAAATTCAAAATCGTTGGGTTGGTTGTTTCGTTTCTTATTTTGGTGTTATTGCTATCTGGATGTTTTTTGTTTCCAAAAATAAAATCCCCTTTACTATTGTCTCCAAGCAATAAAGCAACAAATGTTTCAATTAACACGTTCCTTCAATGGAGTGATCCAAATCCCAATCCAAGTATTGATAGTTATACAGTATACTTCGGCACCTCAAAAAAACCACATTTCTATCGAATAACAGATAAAACTAGAATTTTGCTGAGAAATTTGAAATATTCAACCGTATACTATTGGCAAGTAGCAATAACACGTAAATCAGGAAACATAGTCAAGAGTGAGGTATGGCATTTCAAGACGATGTCTTTGCCTACCCCATCCACGCCTGTTTTAAGGGCGACAAGCATATCTACCGATACGATAACCTTGCAATGGACACAATCAGATCATGCATCTTCTATAACAATTTATCAAGCAACAAGTGATGTGTTCTCACCAAAAGTGACCTTAACCGGTATTGCCACCTCTTATATTGTTAAAAATTTAATTCCAAATACAGTTTACAAATATTTTGTAGTTGCATCTAATCCATTCGGAAAAGCGACATCTGATATTATTAGTGCGAAAACATTAAAAGTTGTTATTAAACCTGCAGCACCAGAATTTTTCGTTAATTCGCCGAACACTTATTCAGTTGTATTGACGTGGACAGAAGCTTCTACAAATGTAGCCGGTTTTCATATATGGAGGCGTTCAAATTCGCATGAATCTTATATACTTGTTGCATCTGTAAATGGAAGTTCGGCTTCCTATAGAGATATTGTTGAGCCTGGTCATACTTATTCTTATATGGTGAGTGCTTACAATTCTGCTGGGCAATCTTTCTCAAACTCGAAATCTATATTTGTTGGCCAAGACTATTTTCCAATGAAAACGACAAACTCGCTTGTTGATGTTAACTCTAAACCATCTATTTCCCAGTCCAAATCGGTAAAATCCGCTGAAACTAAATCTATTTCCCTTTTTGGATTTGTAAAAAGTGCCGTAGCGGGTGTTTTATCAAACAAGTTAATATCAGTAAATGAAGTGATAAGCTATCAAAAGTCTGTATCGAATGGAGCTACTATTTACACGATTAACATACCTTGTGCATTTTCCGGAGACCCAAGTATTGATATAAAAATTTCCTTCCAAATTAAGAATGGAAAAATCTATATTCAAAATTTTTCATCATCTCCAATTCTTTTGATGAACAGCGTGTACGGCGAAAAACCTTCTTCATCTCAGATCAATGTTGGTACATATAGAAAAAGTGCTACATATATTTCTGAGATGACGATTGGAAATCATTCTTACAGGAACGTGTATAAAGTTACGCTGGCAAACTCTTCAATAAAAATTATTTTCTATTTTGTGCCTCAAGAAGGACTTATAAAATTTGAAATAAGTGTAAATGATTCAACGGCATTCTCTTATACAGTAATATCTACATCTACAACGCTTCCCAATATTTACCCCCAGACACCTGTTATAAGTAATCCACTGAACAATTCAACCGTTTCTTCTATGTTTACCCTCAAATTTACTGGTGATTCAAGTACTTACAAAGTTTATTTGAATTCACAGTTGCTTGTTTCGACATCCGCTACGATGGTAAAAGTTGGACCATTAACAGATGGAGATTACATTTTAGCAGTAAAAGCTGAAAATTCTTACGGACTTGAAACGCTAAGTAATGCTGTGAATTTTACAATTAAAGGCGGATGGGTAGCTACTCCCACATATGTTGTTGGGGATTTTACGAATTGGGCAACAAATTCAAATTATCTCATGACGTACGATCCTGTAAAAAATATTTATTTGTTTAATGCCAATATCCCAACTCCAGCCTCAACGTTAACCTATAGGACAAACAGGTACATGATTGAACAAGTGTACAAGGGAAAAGTTATCAAGTACGGCTATCAGCCTATTCCCGTGTCAAGTGGTAACGTAACGTTCCATTTCAACGAGTCAATGGTCAAACCCTTTACTTCGTTGGGAATTGGAGATAGCTCAAAAGCATCACAGAATTGGTACTTTAGTGGAGATTTCACAAATTGGAAATTCAATAAAATGAACAACAAGGGAAACGGTGTTTTCAAAGTTACTATTTCAACATCCAAAGTCTTTCAGCCAGGTACTTATAATTTCAAGATCACACCGCAGGCAGCTTTCGCAACATCTCCCGCAAGTTTAGTACCTTATTATTTCAACGGCGCTTACGGTGCGTATTATCTTGCAAATGGGAAAATACAGCTTGCCACACAGGCAAATAGCATGACAATAGAATTCAACACGATCAACTCGCAGGTTAAGATCATAAATGCCACCATGAGCGTTCCTTCAGCCTATGTAGGTGGAAACTTCAACGGTTGGAGTGGTAGCAATTCATCATATAAGATGACTTACGATCCCTCAAAAGGGTTATACACGTTGACCAAAACGCTTTCGGCATCTGAAGAACAAGAACAATACGAGTACAAAATCGTTTACAATGGTAAGTGGTATGGAGGGCCTTCCGGAGTTAATATTCCAGTTGAATCGGGAACGACGGTTACTTTTTATTTTAACCCTTCAATTGCCACAGATCCCAACAAAGCTATCGGTGTAGGTGACACCTCAAAAGAGTCTATGACGTGGTACTATGCTGGAGATTTGGGAAACACCTGGAGCACTCCTATGAAAATGACATATATTGGAAATGGCACCTTTGCCGCGACCATTACAGGAAATTTCTCAGTTGGCAACCATTATGGATTTAAAATAACTCCAAATGATAATTGGGCCTATTCTCTTTATTATTATAACAATACTAGATGGGGCAATGGTCAAGGTAGTAATCCAGATGTTACTCCTGGTTATCTATATCTTTCCACATCTGCATCTGTTGTTGTTGTTTACTTTGATGTACTTAACAGTTATGTATGGCTCAAACCGGTGAGTGGCGCGAATATAGGTTATTACGTTGCTGGAAACTTCAATGGATGGAAAAACGTTGTTGGAAATTCCGCTTACAAAATGACAAAAAACGCTTCTGGTATCTATACACTTACGACAACACTATCTGCTACTATTGGACAATACATGTACAAGGTTATTGGCTACACAGGAACACAAGTCATATGGTACGGGGGGCCTGGTTC
>NZ_JBPNHS010000003.1:0-68255 GCF_054006115.1 Mesoaciditoga sp.
ATGAGTGTGGAAACGAGTTTTGTTGGAGGAAACGTTGCCACAAATGCGGGCGGTAGCAAAGTTATAAAGTACGGGAACACCGCACGCCATGTTCTTGGAATTGAGGCCGTTCTGCCCAATGGAGAGATCGTGCAATTTGGTGGGAAACGAAGAAAAGATTCAAGTGGTTACGACATAACAAGGCTTCTTGTTGGTTCGGAAGGAACTCTCGGCATCTTCACCAAGATATTCCTCAATCTTATACCGCTTCCAGGAAAAACGGTGGACTTGTTGGCCCCTTTTAAAGACATTTACACAGCAATTTCAAACGTTGGTCCTCTGATAACAGAAAGCAGAATGTTACCAAGTGCGGTTGAATTCATAGATGACACGTCGGTGGTTTTGGGTTCAAAATACAACAACATCACGCTTCCTTTTCAAGAAAAAGCCGGTTCTTATCTGATAATCCAATACGAAGGTCCCGACAAGGAAGAACTTGAAAGCGTTTACGAGAAGGCGGGAAAAGCTCTCATAGAAGGAGGGGCAATGGGTGTATTTATCGCAGACAACAGAACAAATTCGGAAAAGATATGGAGAATGAGAAGGAATTGGCTTGAAGGAATAAAGGCCTTTGAGCCCCACACACCAACTGGAGACGTTGTGTTACCGACTTCTGAGATTCCAAAGATAATGGATTACATTTCAAAAATATCCAAGGAATACAAAGTGCAAATACCTGTGGCCGGTCACGCGGCAGATGGAAACCTTCACCCCGCTCCCATGAAGCCAAAAGAAATGGAACTGAACGAATGGAAAGCGCTTTCAGAAGAGATCTTATCCAAGATCGCCATGGAAGCCGCAAAACTCGGCGGAGCGGTTAGTGGTGAACACGGAATAGGATTTTTGAAAAAGGAGCTTCTCAAAAAAACGAAGACAAAGCAGTATGAAATAATGAAAGGGCTAAAATCCCTATTTGATCCAAACGGGATCATGAATCCTGGAAAGCTATTTTAAAGGCCGTATCACCTTAACCAAGAGCCCCGTGTAAAAAATGAGGGCTCTTTTCTCGAATTTTAATGAAGAAAGAAGGCAAATAAATGAAATATAACGAATTGTTCCTGAAGGCGGCTAAAAAATTCGGTACGCCTCTTTATCTTTACGATTTGAGAGTTGTTGAGGAAAGGATCAATAAGATTGAAGATACTTTGAAAGACGTGGATCATAAAGTGTTTTTTGCGCTTAAATCAAATTCAAATGTTCACATTCTCAAGTTCATAAAAAAGATGCACCTTGGTGCTGACATAGTCTCGCTAAATGAATACAAAATGGCAAAGTACGCCGGCTTCAAACCCAACGAAATAATAGTTAATGGAAATGGAAAGAAAACAGAAGAATTGATCTACTATTCAAAAGAAGATGTAGCGTGTGTAAATGTTGACTCAAAGGAAGAAATTGAAAAGATTCCAAAGGATGTTTCTCTGAGGGTAGCTTTAAGAATAAATCCAAATGTTGACGCAAAAACGCACCCCCACATTTCAACTGGGCTTAAAGAAAACAAATTTGGTATCAGTTTAGAAGATGCAAAGGACGTCGTTCACTCTTTCCCGTCGAATTTAAGATTAGTTGGCCTTCATTGCCATATAGGTTCTCAAATCACGGATGTTTTTCCCTTCGTTGAAGCGATAGAATCTTTGAAAAAATTCGTGACGGAACAGAATTTGAAATTGGATTTCATCAACATCGGTGGAGGATGGGGAATAGATTACCTTAAAAACGGAAACGAAATGGATCTGGGAAAATACAAGCAGGAGGTCGTTCCACTTTTAAAATCATTTGATTTGCCTATCTACTTTGAACTTGGAAGATATATCATAGCACCGGCTGGATTTTTGATCGCGCAGGTTACGGAAGTTAAAAAGACCGCTTTCAAAAATTTCATAGTTTTAGACACATCAATGGCGGATCTTTTAAGGCCATCTTTATATGAAGCCTATCACCATGTTGAATTTTTGTCGAATGGTGAAAAGATCACGGCTGATATCGTTGGGCGTGTGTGTGAAACAGGCGATACCCTTGCGAAGAAGAGGAAGGTTTCCCAGCCAAAAGTGGGGGATATAGGTATCGTACATGACGTCGGGGCATATGGATACTCTATGTCTTCAAATTACAATCTTGCTCTAAGGCCGGCGGAAGTGGCTTTTGATGGCAAAAAGTTCAGACTTATACGAAGGAGAGAAACATTTGAAGATCTAACCCGTCTCTTTTGAAAAATAGTAATGAAAGTATTTCTTGAAATCCTGCTAAAACGGATTTGCTCCTTTTTCAATCTTTCAATCTGAAATAGGAAGTATGCTCATATATTCATCTATGAGTGTTTACTTCGACTTACAGTGAAAATCTCTTAATAAACATAAACCGTTAATTTAAATTGTCAATTTTTCAAAGCAAAAAAGGTATAATATGAAAACAAGACTTTGGAGATGATAAAGTGCCGTCAATATTGGAAATAATAGGTCCAGCTATGATAGGGCCGTCAAGTTCTCACACGTTGGGAGCAATGAGAATTTCAAAATTTGCTTACAACCTAAATGATGGTGTTCCAAATGAAGTTGTATTTTATCTACATGGTTCATTTCAAGATACTTACATAGGACATGGCACGTGGCTTGCTTTATTGGGAGGAATCTGTGGTTTGAAAAC
The DNA here is from genome assembly GCF_054006115.1 of Mesoaciditoga sp. Lineage (NCBI taxonomy): Bacteria > Thermotogati > Thermotogota > Thermotogae > Mesoaciditogales > Mesoaciditogaceae > Mesoaciditoga > Mesoaciditoga sp. Next base: position 2,680 of record NZ_JBPNHS010000003.1, read on the forward strand.
GGATGATCCTCAAGTTGCCCAAGCCAATGAAGTGGCGAAAAAAATCGGTTTGAAATACGAATATAAAGCTGTAGATCTGGGAAACGTTCATCCAAATACCGTCAAAATTGTGACTGAGAAAAGTGGCATCCGTCATGAAATAATAGGTTCGTCTATTGGCGCGGGGAGGATAAAGATAATCTCAATAGATTCCATAGAATGTGATTTGGACGGTGAATATCCAACTTTGATAGTTGAAAATCAAGATGTGCCGGGAGCTTTAGAGTCAATAATAAACGTTCTTTCGTTTTACGGTGTGAATATAGCGACCATGCAATTAAAAAGGGAAAGCAAATATCTTCATAAGGCCAGTGCAATGATAGAACTTGACAACACCATTTCAAAAGAAATTTTGGAAAGGATAAGAAATATGGACGTTGTTAACTCTGCCCTATACGTTAACGCAATTGTGGAGGAATAAAAAAGATGAATGTAAACAGATTTAAAGAACTGATAGAAATATGTGAAAAAACTGGTGAACCTCTTGACAAAGTTGTACTGCATTGGGAAATGTTAGACACGGGACTTTCTCCTGAAAAAGTGCTGAGCAAAACGAAATTTCTTTTTAAAGTCATGGAAGAAAGTTATGAGAAGAACAAGGGAAAAACACTCAAAACTCTTGTGGGCTTAACAGGAGACAACGCTAAAAAAATGATGGAATACATTCCATTTGCTTTTAGTGGCGAAAAAGTTTTTCAAGCTGCGACAATAGCCGTAACAATTGCAGAAAGTAACGCGTCTATGAAAAAAATAGTTGCGTGCCCAACTGGAGGCGCCAGCGGGGTCGTTCCAGGAGTTTTGCTTACTTTGAAAAAATACGGTGTAGAGGAGGAAAAATTGATTTCTGCTCTTGTCGTAGCGGGAGCGATCGGAAAGATCATCTCAATTCACGCTTCACTCTCTGGGGCTCAACATGGGTGTCAAGCTGAAATTGGAAGTGGAACCGCAATGGCCGCCGGAGCAGCGGTTCACGCTATGGGCGGAAGCCCAAAACAGGTTTCGGATGCGGCTGCCCTTTCTTTGAAATCTTTGATGGGGCTTGTTTGCGATCCGGTTGGAGGTTTTGTGGAAGTTCCCTGTGTGAAGAGAAATGCGGCTGGGTCCGCGTTGGCTTTGCTCTTTGCCGACATGGCAATGGCCGGCGTTCAAAGTGTTGTTCCGCTGGATGAAGTAATTGAGGCCATGGACAAAGTTGGAAGGATGTTACCAGAATCTTTGCGCGAAACCGGAAAGGGTGGAGTGGCCGCCACGCCTACGGCCAAAAGTATAATAGACGCTTTTTCAAAGAAATTCAAAATGAAAACATAGCAAGAATTCGTTGGAGGTGTGAGTTTTGTTTTACATTGCATCGATCTTTTTTGTTTTGGCTGTAATAATTTTAACTCTCATTTACGCTTACAAATACTTAACTTTATCTAAAATAAGCATGAGAAACGCTTTTCGTAGAAAAATGTCGATGCTACTCATCGTTGCAGGCTCTTTGACTGGTACAGCTTTTATAGTGGGTTCTTTTGTGATAAACGATTCTTTCCAATACTTCATGTTTTCTAACATAAGGCAGACTTTAGGAAGTGTTGATGAAATAGTAAAACCAAAAACAGCTTATTTTGATGGCAAAACCTTGAATAAGTTGATAAATTCTCTTCATTCATCTCCTTACGTGGATGGTGTTTTGCCAATATCAGTGAAAAAAACGATCGCATCGAAAAATGGAAAGATGCGTTCTCTCGATCCACGTGCGATAACAACCGTTTCTTTTATAGCAGTTGAACCATCACAGATCAAAAAATTCGGGAACGGAAAATTATTTCCAAATCTAAAGCTTTCTGGCAATGAAATTGTAATTGGAAAAGCATTGGCTGATTATTTGAAACTCAAAGTTGGAGACACCATTCAAGCACTTTCAAATCCAATTCAACTTCTTTTTGGTGTTCCACCATCATTTAAAATTGTAGCCATTGTTCCAAAAGACGGTATCCTTGGATATCAAGGAACAAATGGTTTTACGTTACCAATTTTCATAACTCCTTCTCAAATGAAACGTTTCTTCGGCATTGGTGCTTACGATCAGCTCCTAATCTCAAACAAAGGAAATTATCTCGAAGGTGTTAAGTACACTGAAGAAGTTGATAAAACGATAAAAGAAGCGGTTGGAAACGGGGTAAAGATAGAAAATGTAAAAGAACAGCAAATAAAGAGTGTCAAAAGTCAACAGATAGGAAAATTATTTATTCTTTTAAGTAGCTTTGCCATAGCGGCTGGAACGCTTTTGATCGTTAATATTTACACTATGCTAGCGGATGAGAGAAAGAGCAGTCTTGGTACTTTGAGGGCCATTGGCTTTTCTAGAAAAAAGATAGGCTTTATTCTCTACTTCGAAGGGTTTATATACTCTTTAATAGCTTCCGCCGTTGGAACTGTCGTGGGAATTTTAGTGGCTTGGTTTATGATCAACGAATTTTCAGGCTTCTTTTCCAGCACAAGCAAAGAGTTAAGCGATCTTTTCAGCATGCAAACGTCTCCCTTCGTTTTGCATTTTAACTTTTCCTCGCTTGTTTACGGTTTTACGTTCGGCATAATGATACCCCTTTTTGTTTTGCTTTTCATGGCAGTAAAGATAGGAAGACTTAACATTGTGAAAGCCATTAGGAATATACCAGATAACACGTTTGGAAATAGAAAAAGAAATCTGTGGGCACTTATAACGGTTTTTTCAATTTCAGTACTTCTTGGCATTTTTGGCAACATGTCCGCCGATGCCTTTATCTTTTATACAGGTGTGGTCTCAGCGGTATTGTTCTTTCCTTCTTTCTTCAAAAAGGGGCGCCTTAAAAGATACATCGGGAATTTTTCGGCCTTATTTGTTGTAATTTTTGCATTTTTTTCAAATAACATTCCCTACGTTGAAAGTGCAAGTTCCAATTCAATGTGGTTTCTAGGTTTGAAGAGCTTTTCGATTCTTATCGCTGCCCTCTTTATTCTTGCCTACGATATAGAAATATTTGATAAATTGTTTTCCAAGCTCTCCACCAAACAACTAAGGGCATCTTTTAAACTGGCAATGGCAGAAACGGCTCAAAACAAAAGAAAAACCGGAATGACCATAGCGATGTACGCGATAGTTATATTCGTGATATCTTTGATGACAATAGTTCCATACTCTCAAGTCGTTCAAGTAAAAAATGGGCGAGAAACCATTTTTCAAGGTTACGACGCTGTGGGATTACCCCTCTCTGGAAAAAGTGTAAAAATAAATCCCAAGCAGCTTAAAAACATGAAATACATAAGTTATTACGCTACTGCTTCCATGTTTTCGGTCAGATATGAAGTTAACAAAGTTGCGGAAAGGCAATTTTACCAAATGGTGGCTTTGAGTGAAAAAGCGCTCTTGGGGAGTCATTTTAAAATCAGGAGCGCCGTTAAAGGTATAAGAGATCTTAAATCTCTCTGGAATTATCTTAATACGCATCCCGATAGCGTTGTGGCATTTGGATTGTCGAGAGCCATTGTGGGAAAAGATGTCTTTATTTCCAAAGAAGGAAATTTTTCGTTTAACTTTTCAAATTCTCCAAGTCAAGGAATGAATTTGCTCTTAAGTGGACCTTTAAAAAATCCAAAGAAATTCAGAGTGATTGCGGATTTTGAAAACAAAGGTCTAACGGCTTTTCCGATGGGTTTTTACACGAGTATAAAAAACGTCAAACATGCTTTTGGGAATGTTGAAGGTAACGAATTTTTATTGGTGAAATTATCTGGAAACACAGAAACTCAAAAGGAAAACAACTTTGAAAAATTCCTTGCCTTTTTAAAAACTCGCTTTGCCATTGGGCTTTTTTCAAAACAAATATTAGACATTTTCGCAAACATGATAATGAGTTTTGTAAACATTATAAATTCATTCCTGTATTTCGGGCTCTCCGTGGGAATAGTTGGACTCGCCATATTGATTTTAAAGACTTTACATGAAAGAAAAAGAACCATAGGTATTCTCAAAGCCATAGGATTTACAAGATCAAAGGTGTTTGCAAGTTTCTTCATAGAAACGAATTTCGTCGTCATTCTTGGAATTTTAAGCGGATTTTTCTCTGGATGGATAACTTCATCTATGATTTATTCTTCTCTCAAAATGGGTGATATGGTTGTACCGTGGATGCATCTTTTGGGGCTCGGAGTGATTTTCTACGCAATATCAATTTTTGCAACCGTTTTGCCCATTCAACGTGCTTCAAAACTTCCACCAGCGGAGGTGCTAAGATATTACGAATAAAAAGCAAGACAATTCAGCACTTTTACAAGTTGCAAGAGAGCTTTCACAATCCCCCGGCGTTTACATCTTTAAAAAAGATGAAACGCCGATTTACATTGGAAAAGCAAAAAATCTAAAAAAACGTGTACTTAGCTATTTTTCCAAAAGGGCAAGTGATAAACAAAAAAGAATAGTTCAAGAAGCCAATAAGATAGAGCATATAACTCTTCACAACGAAAGAGAAGCACTTTTAACGGAAGCCAATTTGATATACACTTTTAAACCCCGTTACAACGTGCTTTTGAAAGATGCACGTGTGTACCCTTATATCGAATTCGCTGGCAAGGATTTTCCGTACATGAAAATCACACACAAAAAATCAAAGGATAGCATTGGTCCATTTACAAGCGTGAGTTTTTTAAGAGAACTCATGAATATCATACAACCTGTAGTGCAACTCAGAACCTGTCAAGCTGATCTTTCAAGAATAAAAAAACCGTGTTTTGAATATCATATAAAGAGGTGTTCTGCCCCTTGTGCCGGTTTAATTACAAAAGAAGAATACGCTGAGCGTGTAAAAATGGCCAAAAAATTTTTTAAAGGTGATGTTAAATTCTTAAAAAAGTGGCTCAAATTAAAGATAGAATCGTATGCTCAAAAGCAATTGTTTGAATCTGCCCAGGCGTTAAAAAGCGTTTACGAGAGGTTAAATGATTTTCTCGCAAATCAAAGCGTTGATTTGCCATCATCTGTAGACGTTGATGCTTTTGAAGTGAAAAATGGCACGGCACTTTTGTTAAAAGTTAGAAAGGGAATGTTACTCGCAAAGTTGGAATATGAGTTTGAAGGAAATTACACGGATTTTCTGGAAAACTATTATTTGGGAAATGGACAGAACATTCCCAAAACCATACTTGTTTTTCAAGAATTCAAAGGAATGAAAAGCTGGTCCAAAACGCTGAACACTGAAATAAGAACGCCAAGAAAAGCGTACGAATACGCAATTCTATCAACTCTGGAAAAAAACTTAAAGGAAATTCTCAATTCAAAATCCAAAAAAATTGCAGCTCTTAAAAGATTAAAAGAACTTCTAAATTTGGACAAAATTCCACTTTTGATAGAAGGTATAGATATTTCTCACACTGCTGGTTCTTTGACCGTGGCATCCGTAGTGAGTTTTTTAAATGGGCTTCCTAAAAAGAATTCTTACAGGAAGTATAGGCTCTCAAATTTTTCTTATCCAGATGATTTTGAAGCCATGCGACAAGTTGTAAAAAGACGCTACATCAAGCATCCCCTGCCGGATCTCTTGCTCATAGACGGTGGGAAAGGGCAGGTAAACGCGGTTGTACAGGCGCTGAAAACATTCGGTAAAGCTACTAAAAACGTTGTAGGTCTTGCAAAAGAAGATGAAAGGATAGTTTTTCCAGATGAAAGAGAAGATCTGCACCTTGCCTTAGATGATGAAGGGCTTAAAATATTAATAGCCGTCAGAGATGAATCACACCGTTTTGCAACTTCCTACCATTATCTTTTACGAGACAAAAAGATGGTACAATCATCGTTGGATTCAATAAAAGGAATTGGACCAAAAAAGAAAAAAGCCCTTCTAAAGGCTTTTAAAAGCGTTAAAAGAGTAAAAAACGCTTCGTTAGATGAGTTGAAATCAATCGTAGGAGAAAAAAGCGCTCTGAAGATTAAAGAATATTTTCAATCACCAAGGTAATGTTTCTTAACTTCTGGATCGTTTAAAACAGCTATCGGATCTCCTTTTGCCAACAATTTCCCTTTGTGAATGACGTAAAGTTCGTCTACGACTTCAGCGATTCTTTCCACAGAATGATCGGTTATGATCACACCCAGACCATTGTTCTTTAAAGTTCGTGCGAAGTTTTGTATTTCTTTAACCGTTATTGGATCAACTCCGCCAAACGGTTCATCCAACAAGAGAAAATCTGGTGAAAGCGTCATCATTCTTGCCAATTCCAAACGCCTTTTTTCTCCACCCGAAAGCAAATCGGCTCTTTGCTTTGCCAAATCTTTAAGACCGAATTTCGAGAGGAGTTCATCTATTCTCCTTTTTATGAAAACTTTGGAATGGCTTGAATTTTCAAGAACCACTTTTAAATTGTCTTCAACGGATAAACCGGCGAATATGGAAGGCTCTTGAGCGAGATAGGTTATACCGCTAAGGGCTCTTTTGTAAACTGGAAGATGCGTTATTTCTGTGGAATCTTTGAAAATGTTTCCGCTATCTGGAATTACGAGTCCCAATATCATGTTAAAAAAAGTTGTTTTTCCGGCACCGTTAGGCCCCAATATGCCTATTATTTCCCCACTTTCTATTGATAAAGAGATATCATCGACTGCCAATCTTCTGCCAAATTTTTTTCTTAATTTGTAGCATACAAGTCTGCTCACGAAATCACCTCACTTAAAATGAAGGCCCTAGATAAATTTTAACATTTTTAACGTTCAAAAGTGGAGTGTAAGGTTGTGGAAATTGTCCCTTTACGATGCCATTTCCGTAAAAAGTTATTTCACTTGCCGGTACGGAAAGTTCTTTGAGAAGCTGAAGACTTTCATTTAAAGTCAACCCTTTCAAATCCGGAAAAACCGTCGGAAGGAAAGTTCTTTTAGAGCTAAGATGGTTCGGAAATCCTCTTAAACTGATGATGTACTTTCCTATATCATGAAAAATAGGTGCGGCAACATCACCACCGTAATACTTTCCATTTGATGGTTGATCTACAACAACCAAGATCGAGTAAATCGGATGAGAAGCCGGGAAAAATCCATAGAAAAGAGAGAAATACGGCCCTCCAAGTGAAACTTTGCCATTTAATGGTTTCTGAGCCGTTCCTGTTTTTCCACCTACCACAACGCCATTTATTTTTGCAAGTTTTCCGGTTCCTTGTCTCACAACGTCTACCATAAAATCCTTTATCACGTTCGCAACATTTTCATCTAAAATCCTCTTTTTATCCGGGGAATACCTGTACACGATTGTTCCAGAAGGAGAAAGAATTTCGTTTACCACGTGGGGTTTTATAAGATACCCACCGTTCACAATCGAATTCAGTGCTGTCATAAGCTGTATTGCCGTTACAGCTATTCCCTGTCCTATTGACATTTCCACGCCGCCTATCGAATACCACTTATCTGGCGGCATAAGAAGACCTTTTACCTCATTTGGCAGGTCGATTCCGGTTTTAGAACCGAACCCGAATTTTAAAAAAACATTGTAGAAAGCATTTTTACCGTACTTTGAGATGTATCTGCGTGCTATGTTCATTTCCGCAACGTCTGATGAATAAATCAGCGCTTGCCTTAAATTTATCGGCCAGGGATGATTTTCCGCATCTTTTATCACCAACGGAAGTTTGGGTGAAGGAATGAAAAAAGGAGTAGAAAACGTTGTTGTGGTGCTTACAATCCCTTTTTGAAGGGCATAGGAAAAAACAAGAGGTTTCACGGTTGAGCCAGGTTCAAATACGTTCATAACCGGCGCATCCCATGGCCATGTAGAGGCTATGGCTATTATTTCACCATTTTGGGGATTAGAAATCAAAATCTGAACGCCACTTGCCTTATCACTTTCTTTCGCCTTCTCGGCTTCTTCGTATGCAAAGAACTGAATTCTCGCGTCGATACCGGTTAAAAGTGTATCTCCCCCAACCGGGGGTACTATCTTTTTAATCTTTGAATACAGCTTATACGGTCCAAGTTTTCCATAAATTACCTTTCCAGATTTTTTTGGTTCGATAAAAGAACTGAACTTTTTTGTTAGGTCTCTTACAAGTATCTTCGTTGATGTTGGAGGTGAAGACACTTTGTAAACACTTTTTATGTTAAGAAAGTCCCGGTATTTTTGAGGAATTTCTAACATTTTTTTCTTTGAAATCACGCCAATTTCGATTCCACCTATACCTTCTTTTACCTTCTTTAAAATCCTTTTATCCGGTTTTATTCCAAAGAAATTCAAAGCTCCTTGAATTAAATCTGAATAATTCAACCCTTTTAAGGTTGAGAGTACCTTGGCATATTTGATATCCATGTACACATCGTAAGACAATTTGCTAAAGAGCAAAGGATTTCCATCACAAGATACGATCTTTCCATACGGGGCTGGAAAATAACTTACCGCTGGAGAAATTGGAATGGGCTTGAAAGTGTAAGAAATAATCACAGCACGAATCACGTAAAAAGAAAGGCTCACAAGAAAAAGAAAGAGAACAAGCTTTATTCTTTCATTCATTTGCTTCTTATGTAAAATTTCTTTCCATTGATTTCAATAAGGTTTGAATTTGGAAAATGTGTTTCCATCAAAAGAGATATTGAATCTTTTACCGTTCTGATCTTGGTTTTAACGACATTCATCTTAAGCCGCATATTCGTAATCTCAGAAGTTTCCTTTCGCGTTTGGATGTTAAACATCAATGGCAAACTCAAAGAAATAAAGAGGGCTCCCCCAATTACTACCGCCCGCAGTAATCCTACACTCTCGATAAGAGTGCGCGTTCGCACGCTTTCCAATTGGCGCGCGCTTGTTTTTTTCGTTGATATGCTGGCTTCTTTTAAAGACATTTTAGGCCCTCTCTGCCACTCTTAATTTTGCACTTTTTGCTCGAGGATTTATTCTCTTTTCTTCCTCAGAGGGAAGAACTGGTTTTTTTGTAAGTGCGATGAATTCTTCTTCTTTGAATTTCCTTTTAACTATTCTATCTTCCAGTGAGTGAAAAGAAATAACGGCTATTCTCCCACCACTTCTCAACCTTTTCTTGGAAGAATCTAACATTTTGTTCAAATTATCGAGTTCACCATTGACTTCTATTCTAATCGCTTGGAATACCCTCATTACGTTCTTTTTCCACTTGTTTCTTAATTTCACGGGTATCGCGGAAATAATTGCATCTCTCAATTCAAAAGTCGTTTTTAAAGGACGTCTTTCACCTATAACTCTCGCTATCCTTCTTGAAAACCTCTCTTCTCCGTACACGTATATGATGTTTGCCAACTTTTCAACAGGGTAATTGTTTATCACTTCATAAGCGCTTTTTTCGTTTAGTCCCATTCTCATATCCAAAGGACCATTTTTTTCAAAGGAAAAACCACGCTCTTTGTTATCCAGCTGGAAGGATGACATCCCAACATCTGCGATCACAGCTTCAACTTTTGATATACCTTTATGAGACAGTATTTCAGCAAAATCCGAAAAGTTTTCATGAAAAAAACTTACCCTATCTTTAAAATTTCTAAGCTTTTCTTTCGCGATTTCCAAAGCTATTTCGTCTCGATCGAAGCCTATGATCTCAACTTTTGGATACCTCTTCAAAATTTCTAAGCTATGGCCACCCCCTCCAAGAGTGCAGTCAACACATATTCCCCCCTCTTGAAGGTTATCGAGCCATTCAGCCACTTCCTTTGCCAAAACGCTTACGTGTTCTGTAAACAAATTATATCACGTTTCCTTTTAGAACATTTCTCCAATGCCAAATGATGTACCGCTGTATTCGAATTTCCCATTTTCAACCTTCATTGGAAAATCAACCCTTAAAACTCCTAAAAACGGTACTTCTACCGCTACGCCAACACCTATGGAATTCATAAAGTCGCTATCTAAGTTCCCGTTGTAAAGGAGATTGTCCTTTGCGCCTCCCCAATCGTAAAAAGCATTCAAAGAGATTGGCAATTTAGATGATGGAATGTAGTATCTGAAAGAAAGATTTGTAACCAATTCTTGTGAACCACTTGTTGGTTGCCATCCCCTAACGGTCATAGGGCCTCCAACTTGAAAATCATTTCCGTTTGAAGTGCCTATCAGCATACGTCCCGCAACTGAAAAATTGTTAAAAAGTGGAAGGTAACCGGCTACCATAGCCGTGTACGTTTGATACTTTTCCGTTCCACCAAAACCAGCGATTTTCGTACTTAAAGACATCTTAAGCCCTCTCATTGGGAAAAGCACGTTGTTCACATTCGCGTAGTTAAAAGAAAAGCTGAGTTCTCTACTGGTTCCTGATGCCGCTCCAAAATCAACCGGTGTGGCCCCTTTCGTTCTACTGAAATGCTCTAAATGCCCCCCCACGTTGAAAGAAGTGTGAACGTTTGGTTGGTAACCGACACTTGCTGAAATACCGTACCTCGTTTCGTTGTAATACAAATTTTTTCCGTTTACCGTTTTAAAGGGTTTTAAAGTTTTATAATACAAACTCGCATTTGCGTTCATCGGTAAATCAAATGGAAAGATGACGCCGTAATTCAAATGTGCATTCGTTTCTTGTCCAAGATTCAATCCAACATCCACACTTTGCCCCAAGCCTGCCCAATTGGAAAGGCTCAATTTCCCACTTGCCATCAAGCCAGTGTACCAAGGCTGTCCTTCTTTTGCCTGTTTCATGGTAAGGGCTATGTTGAATTTTCTCGGCTTGCCACTTTCCACAACTTTTATCACGATATTCACAGAAGAGGCATTCTCAGATATTATCTTTGGATAAATGAAAACATCGCTGAAAAAACCGGTATTTTTAAGATTATCGTACGTTTGAATCAAAGCCTGGCTTGTTAAAGGTTCTCCTTTTTTCAACTGAATTTCCCGTTTTATAAGATAAGTTTTCGTTTTCGTATTTCCAACGATTTTCACATTTCCTATACGTTTTTGAAGAATTCTGTATTCGAGCACTCCACCTTTTGCAATGGTGAAATATTTGTGATAAGTTAAATAGGCTGATGTGAAAAGGTAACCTTTTTCCTTATAAAAAGCTCGTATCTTTGCGAGCTGAGAAAGCTGTGTAAAATTATCCGTTGTGCCCGGTGCGGAAAGATTCGCATACTTTGCAAGAGAAAATGGGTTAACTTCGCTTACACCTGATATGAAATAACTTTGATATGGAAGACCTGATTCCACCGTCTTTTTCAAAACCGAATGAATGACCAGATCCATGACTGGGTACTTGAAAACAGAAGTTGAAACCTTTGTTGGTGAAAAATTCAAAGAAGTTTGATCGGAAAAGTAGCCCATTTCCTCTAATTTCGCTTGAAAAGACTGAATGTCAGATACCTTTGGATAGGCTTTTTTGAAATCATTTAGAAATTTCAGCAAAGGATTAAGACTTTCAAAGCCTTTAATTGTGAACAAGCCAGTTTTCTTCACTATTTCGTCTGAAGTTAAACTTCCGTACTCCCCTTCAAGCTTCACATTCCAAATGGCGTACTCTTTAACGGTTATGATCAAGATGTTTTTTGGAAGTGAGAGTGAATTTTGATTTTGAACGATGTTAGTGGTTACGCCTACCATATTTGGAATATAACCTTTGTCGGTGTAAAGTTTAAGGATCGACTGAAAGGTTTTTTTCAAATCATTCAAATTCAAAACTTCATTTTGCTTCACAGCTATGGCATTTTTTATCTTTTCTATGGATACCAATTTTGGGCCGTCTAATTTTAATTTCACGCCTTTAACAAATGGGTTTTCAACAACTTTTACAACAAGTCCAACACCTAAAGGTGAGGGCACCACTTTTGGCTCTATATACGAGAAAAAGCCAGTATTGTACAAGTTTTGAAGATCCTTGTACAATTCGTCTCTTTCAACTGTCTCTCCGGCTTTTATGTTAGCAAGCTTCGACATGATAAATGCGGTTGAAATATGAGAATTTCCTTCTACCTTTATAAAAGCAAAAGATTCAGCAATGGCTATTGAAAAAAAGGCGGTAAAAATAGCAAAAAATACAACGTACTTTTTCAATTTGGATTCCTCCTTCCCTCACATAGAAGTGGGAGCGTTTATTCCCAATAAAGAAAGGACTTCTTTTATTGTTTTCCCAACTGCCATACAAAGTTTTATCCTATTGGCCGATAATTCCTTGTCATTTTCATCCACGATTTTATTCGCATTGTAGTAAGAATGAAATTTTTCAGCCAGCGAGTAAGCATAGTTGCAAAGTTTTTGAGGTTTGTTTTCGATCACAACCGAAGTGATAACTTCTGGAAATTCCGCAATCTCCCTTGCGATCTCTTTTTCTTGCGGGTTACCTAACTTCTCAAAGGCAGCGTTATCCCACTTAATACCTTTTTCCTTTGCCTTTTCAATTAGGCTGAATATTCTCGCGTGCGCATATTGAACGTAATAAACAGGATTGTCCATTTTTTTTGATTCCGCTAATTTTATATCAAAGACGAGATGGGTATTCGGGTCTAACATGGCAAAAAAGTACCGTGTTACATCCCTACCAACTTTTTTCGTCAAATCTTCAAGAGTTGTGAATTCCCCCTGGCGTTTTGACATTCTCACAACTTCTTCGCCGCTTTTAAGAGTTACAAATTGATGAATTATAACGTTGAAAAAGTCCTCTGGAAAACCAAGAGCTTTAGAGGCAGCTCGCATACGCGGTACGTAACCATGATGATCCGCGCCCCAAATGTAGTAAACCTTCTTAAAGCCTCTCTTGTACTTGTTAAGCATGTACGCAATATCTGAAAAAAAGTAAGTGGGTTCTCCATTTTTCCGTATGATCACACGGTCGTCTTCTTCGGGAATTAGCTTTGAAACGGCAAACCAAGTTGTTCCGTCTTTTTCGTAAACGTAGCCTTTATCCTTTAGCATTTTCATTGCTTCGTCTGTTGTGCCATCTTCATAAAGTGAGGATTCTCTAAAGTAAACGTCAAAATCCACGCCCAATTCTTTTAAGGTTTTCTTTATCCATTCGAACATCCTGTCTCTGGCGAAATCTATGAAGAACTTTTGATTTTTTTCATTCCACTCTTCAACGTAGGCATCGCCGTATTTTTCTTTGAACTCCTTCGCAACTTCTATTAAGTACGTTCCCCTGTAATCGTCTTCAGTAAAGTCCGTTTTCTTTCCGTAAAGTTCTCTATATCTTATCCACAAAGAGTGGCCAAGCATCTTCATCTGCTTTCCGGCATCATTAAAATAGTATTCTCTTGTAACTTTGTAACCTGATGCTTTGTAAACGCGTGAAAGTACATCACCAATTATGGCCTGCCTACCATGTCCAACGGTTAACGGCCCTGTGGGATTAGCGCTCACATACTCAAGTTGTACGCTGTCTGAACTGATCTTTGGATAAGGTAAACCATTGACGGTTTCTTTTAAAACGTTAGCGAAGATCTTAAATGAAATGTTCAAATTCACAAATCCTGGTCCGGCAATTTCAATATTTTCGAACCATTCATCGTTTTTCAAATCATCTATTAGCTCTTGGGCGATGGCTCTTGGAGATTTTTTCAACAACTTTGCGTTCACCATCGCAATATTCGATGAATAATCACCAAATCCTTTTGGCGGAATCTCAACGGTGAAAGTGTTTGGCTTCGTATGGAACACCTTTACAAACGATTTTGATAGCTTATCTAAAATTTCGGATCTTAGAGACAACAATTGCCACTCCTTTCAAATAATCGTTCACGCTATTATACAACAATACTTGTTTTTGTAAATATAAATAAAGAGTTATGTTGACAATTTTGTCCACTTCGTGATAGAATTCTACCAGACCGCCCCTATAGTTCAACGGATAGAACGGCGGATTCCTAATCCGCAAATGTAGGTTCGATTCCTGCTAGGGGCAGTATCCGTTAAAACCGTTTTCGCAGGTTTGAGTCCCTATCAATCCTAACAAAAACTCCCTTATGAAAAAGGGAGTTTTTTATTCAACACGTGCGTCAATATTTCAAAGTATACTCAACCCAATTTAAAGAAGCTGTAAGGAACTTCTTTGAATTGGATTTAGTATAAAAAACCAGGTGTCCTTGATTCTCAAGGACACCTGGTTAAGCTTTTACCCTTTTTATTACACCAAACAACCGCGTGGAGGGCAACAACCAGGTGCCTTCCAGCGCATCATCATGGAGTTTATATTTTTAAACGAATTTTTAAAAAAAATCATCTATTATACACACCTTGGAATTCTTTTTGGCTATTTTAAACTTTAATTCAGCTATGTCAATTTTTTCACCGTTCTCGTGGCTATTAAATTCACACCGGTATCGAGAAGATTTTCAACTATCACCTGTCCTCTTTTAACAGGGGCTTCCACTTCAATTGATTTTATAACTTTCATAGCCTCAAATATCAAGCGTTTTGGAATGGCATTTTCCGTTCTTACTGAAACGAGAGGAAGTTCCCCATTCTTTACCTTCACGCTCGTTGGTAATACTCTACGAGGATTTGTAACTTCTTGTTTCGCGTACTCAGCACCCCTTGGACATCTATTACCGGTGACGGATAAAAACTTACCATCTTTATCAACTTTCACTTTCAAGTGACATCCTATTGGACAGACTATGCAGGTCATTTCAATAATCTTGGAATCTTTTTTTCCGTTTTTGCTCAATTTGGAGTCACTCATTTTCCCACCTCCAGCGCCGAAAGGATAACTTTTCCTCTCATTTTGTACTTTAAAGGATCAAGTGTTAGCTCTATCATTTCACTTGGCTTTGCCACTGGAACAACCTTGATTCTCTCGTCATTAAGGTAGAGTGCGGTAGTTCCCATCGGTTTCGAAACCCTTAAATACAACTTAAAAGCCTGGCTAGCTGTTGTGTATTTGGTGCTCAAAACTCTCACATTATTTCCCTCTTTTATAATCGCCTTCCTTTCAGGAAGCTTTTCTCCCTTTGAAACAAGAGCCGCATTTTTTCCAGCCATTTCGCCTTCCATAGTTACGAAATCCACTAAATCATGAATGCAAACGTTGTTTCCAGCAGCAAATATATTTGGCACATTAGTTCTCATAAGATCATCTACCACGGCGCCTTCACTGAAATCTATTTCGACGATTTCTTTCACGAGATCGTTTTCCGGTATCAATCCTACGGAAGCAACGAGCGTGTCACATTCTATAAACCTCTCGCTTCCTTCTACAGGATGACCATTTTCAAATTTTGCAACTGTAACTCCTTCCAGTCTTTCTCTTCCATGAACTTTTACCACGCTCGTTGAAAGATGAAGTGGAATGTTAAAATCATCCAAACATTGAACTATATTTCTCGTTAATCCACCCTGATAAGGCATTATTTCATACACGCCTTCAACTTTCACACCTTCAAGCGTAAGCCGGCGTGCCATTATCAAGCCTATATCACCCGATCCCAAAATAACAGCCTTGTGGCCTGGTAACTTATTCTCTAAATTCACAAAATGTTGCGCCAATCCGGCTGTGAATATTCCGGCGGGCCTGGTACCGGAAATTCTCAAAGCTTCAAACGGTCTTTCACGCGCCCCTGTTGCGAGTACCAACGCCCCATACTCTATTTCATAAACTCCACTTTTACTTATAGCGTGCAAGAGGTTATGTTTTTCGTCTACTTTAAGGACTGTTGTTTCATACATGGCATCGAATGTCCCTAATTTTTCCAGGTACATTTCATGGTATTCTGGGCCACTCAATTCTTGATTGAAAACGTGAATTCCAAATCCGTTATGAATGCATTGATTCAATACACCACCAGTTGAAGCTTCCCTTTCAATGAGCAGCACTTTTACATTTTGCGACAAGGCACCCTTTATTGCTCCCATTCCAGCTGCCCCACCACCAAGCACCACAACGTCGTACCTGACTTTTTTCATCTGACATCACCGTCCACCACTTTTGAATTCGGCAAATTTTTACGTATTTCATCAAAATCGGTGCCCAGCTCTTTTTTCATGATATTCATGATCTTAACGGTACAAAAAGATCCCTGACAGCGACCAAACATGGCCGTCGTTCTAAATTTTATTCCATCAAGTGTTCTAGCACCATGCTTTATTGCTTCCACTATTTCCCCTTCCGTTACTTTGTTACATCTACACACAACGCGGCCATAAGCTGGATCCATCTCTATAAGTCTCTCTCTTTCCTCATCGCTCATCTCGGCAACTTTTTTTATGGGTTCACGATAAGGATCAAAATTATCCTTTTTTCTTATCTTAAATCCCTCAAACATGGTTTTTACCACATCTTCAGCTATTGCTGGAGCAGATGTCAAACCTGGCGAGCGCGTCGCGACTACGTGCATAACATTTCCTTCTCTTTTCAAAACAAAATCTTTTATGTCATTTTCAGGTCTTAAACCTGCAAAAGTTCTTATCGTTTTCGAGATGTTTACACTGGGAACAAGTTTTTTTACGCTTTCTATTATTTTAGAAATTCCTTCTGAAGTTGTAGAAGTGTTTTCCTTTTCACTTGGAGGTAGATCTTCGGAAGTTGGTCCTAACAAAAAAGTATTGTGTACAGTTGGAAGAACAAGTATTCCTTTTCCAGCTTTTGAAGGTGTTGGAAAGACAACCGTTTTCACCAAAAAGGGTTGATCCAAAAGAATGTATTCTCCCCGCCTAGGATGAAGGGGAGTTACCTTTACTCCAGCTTTTTCTGCGAGTTCATCAGCCCATAGTCCAGCGGCATTTACAACGATATCAAAGACAAAGTCACCTTTCGATGTTTTGACAACGTACTGCCTTCCACTTTCCAATATATTAAGTACTTCTGTTGAAAGGTGAAGTTTGGCTCCATTTTTAACGGCGTTTTCAACCGCCGCCTGAGCAACTTCCCACGGTGCGATTATACCGGCTGAGGGGGCATAAAGCGCGGCTTTTATTTCTCTCGAAAGGTTAGGCTCCACTTCCAGCGCTTCTATTCTTGATAAAATCTTTAAATTCTTAACACCATTTTTCTTTCCCCTTTCAAGAAGATCTTCCAATATCCTTACATCGTCGTCGTTAAAAGCCACAACCAATGAACCAATTCTTTTGAGCTCAAAGTGCAATTCTTCGGCAAGTTTATCGTACATTTCATTTCCGTGTGCACAGTATTTTGCACGCATTGTGCCAGGTTCATCGTCGTAACCGGCGTGAAGTATGCCAGAATTCGCTTTGGTTACTCCCCATCCAACATCCGGTAATTTTTCAAAAAGTTCAACTTCCACATCGTATTTGGAAAATTCTCTCGCAATGAGTGAACCAACTATCCCACTGCCTATCACGGCTATTTTCAATTTTTCCACCTCCAAAAACAAAAAAGCCACACAAAAGAGTGCGTGGCTTTCTCTTATTCTCTATCCACTTTTAGAATGAGTATACCATATATTTCATCTTTTTTCAAATTTATCGTTGATCGAAATCTTCATTTCTCCTTCTTAGAAATATTTTCATCTACGAAGTAACCAAGCTCTACCATTTTCATTGGATCCAAAATTTCATCGATGATTTCCGTGGAAATTCCTTCTTTCAACAATAGTTCTTTAATAGGAATATCACTTTCATAAGATTTTTTTACCAGTTGAGAAACTTTTTCATACCCAAGGATTGGAACTAAAGAGGTGGCAAGAATGGGACTTTGGGTAACCTCTTCAAGACATCTTTTTTTTGCCGCTTGAATATCATCTACGCATTTTTTCAAACCTTCAACGGCTCTCTTGAGCAAATCGAAAGAGTCGTAAAGCAAATCTCCAATTAGAGGAACAAAAGCGTTAAGCTCAAGGTTTCCAGACGAAACGGCAAGGTTTATTCCCACATCATTTGAGATCACCTTCATTGACAGTTGCGCAGCGTATTCTAAGAGAACAGGATTCACCTTTCCGGGCATTATGGAGCTTCCAGGCTGGACGGCTTTCAGTTTTACTTCACCTATACCGCTCTTTGGACCACTTGAAAGCCACCTTAAGTCATTTGATATTTTTACGATATTAGTTGCCAACGTTTTTAAAAGGCCGTGCACTTCAGAAAAGACATCCATGTTTTGAGTTGCTTCGATTAGATTTTCAGCCCTCACCAATCCAAGTCCCACACGCCGCGATAAATTTCTCACGACCTCGAAAGAATATTCCTTTGGGGCATTTATACCAGTTCCAATTGCAGTTCCTCCAAGATTTACAAAACGTATTCTTTCTTCCACCTTGTACAAACGCCATCTATCTCTCGATATGGCCTCCGCCCACGCTCCAAACTCCTGCCCAAGTGTCATCGGAACGGCTTCTTGGAGCTCTGTTCTTCCTATTTTAACGACATCTGCAAATTCCCGCTCTTTTTCTTGTAAGCTTTCCTGCAACTTTACTATTTTTTCTACCAGTTCCCTGAGTAATCTTATGGCTCCAACCTTTATGGCGGTCGGATAAACATCGTTGGTAGACTGCGAACGATTTACATGATCTAAGGGACGAACAACGTATTCACCCAATTTTCCACCCATTAATTCAGTGGCACGATTCGCTATAACTTCATTAAAATTCATGTTTATAGCCGTTCCTGCTCCACCACTTAACGGATCTACAATGAAATACTCATCGAATTTTCCCATTTTTATTTCATCGCACGCCGTTTTTATAGCGTTAGCCATTTTCTCTTTCAGCAATCCAAGTTCACGATTTGTCTCAGCACACGCCCATTTCACATCCGCCATGGCATCTCTTAAATAGGGATGCACTTTTTTCAAGGGCGGAAAATTTTGAGTGTCCCGAACTGTAAATGCACCGTAGTATACATTTTGAGGAACGTAAACACATCCTAAACTATCAAATTCTTTGCGCATTTCTTGCATGCTTTTTCTCAATCTCCTCATATAAATTAAGCACCCTCGGAAAAGGTTGCAAAACGCGTTTTAAAACCCCATGTAAGTAGGAAATTATAACACCGTAATTGGTTATTGGAACACCAAATTTTTTTGCTTCTTCTATTCTTCGTAACATCATATTGCGAGTAATTAAGCATCCTCCACAATGAACTATCAACTTGTATTTTCTCACATCGTCTGGATATTCTCTACCCGAGTGAAATGAAAACTTTAATTTCTTTCCGGTAAAATTCGTCATCCAGCGTGGTATCTTAACGCGTGCTATATCATCCGCTAAACTCCTATGATTGCAAGCCTCTTCCATAAGCACTTTGTCTCCATCGTTGAGCTCTAAAACGGCGTCCACCCCTTTCACAAGTTCAAAAAGATCTCCTTTGTGTCTTGCTTCAAGAATTGAAAAAGTCGTCATAAGCACATTTTCAGGTACGTCTGCTACAACTTTCATCACTGCTTGAGAATCGGTTACAACCATTTTGGGTTTCCGCTTAAGATTTTCCAATGCCCAACGAAGTTCTCTCTCTTTGACTATCATTGGAATTGCTTCGGCGTCAAGGCATTCTCTTATTGCTTCCACCTGAGGTGTTATAAGTCTTCCTTTTGGAGCTCCAAGATCTATTGGCACTACAAGTACTGCTATATCCCCTCCATCAACAAGATCTTCGATCAAGGGAGGTTCGTAGTCATTTTTGATTTTCGACGCTATGTGCACTCTTAATCTGTCAATAGATGATTTATCAAACTTGGAAACGGCGCAACAATCGTAACCCTTTGATCTTACAAATTCCATCACTTTATCTTTGGAGCTTAAATCTGATTTTGTGAAAGCAACCACGAAAGGTATCTCTCGCTTTTTCAATTCTTCAACGATTTTATCTTCAAAAGCACTCCAATTTGAATCGACAACTATACAAACTACATCCGCTTTGTAAAGAACGTTTTTTGTTTTAGAAGCCCTTAGCATTCCGATGTATCCTTCATCGTCAAGACCGGCGGTATCGATCAAAACCACAGGGCCAATTGGTGAGAGCTCCATGGATTTGTAAACCGGGTCCGTTGTCGTACCTGCATAGTCAGAAACAATGGCTATTTCAGATCCTATGAAAGCGTTGAAAAGCGAAGATTTCCCGGCATTTCTTTTTCCAAGAAATATCACGTGTTTTCTATAAGATTCTGGCGTTTTCATTTTCTCTCTCCTTTTTTATCTTGTTAAAAGCTCTCAATACTCTTGGTGAAAGTCTCTTTCCCGAATTTAGAAGATCTTTCACCGTTTGATAGAACTCCACGTTTCTCTTGTTATCGTATATGGCGTAATTTTCAAGATACTTTGTAGGAGTAAAATTAACCATTATAACGTTGCATCCAACATCCAAACCTTTGTATTGCAATTCGGCACTCACGCTTCCAATGGCAGTCGTGGAAGGTAAGAACACATCGGGTATAACCAAGCGTGTGCATGCATAGGTATTTAAAGTCAAATCTACGCTTCCGAAAGGATGCTTTTCCAATGGAGTCCCTTTTGTCGGAATAAAAGGGCCTATGCCGGCCATTTTAACACCTATTTTTTTCATGAATAGAATATCGTCGGCTACATCTTCAATGCTTTGCCCGGGCAAACCGATTATATTCCCTCCACCAGTTATGTACCCCAACGAAACCAGAGCTTTTAAAAGATTTATCCGTTCATCGTAATCAAAGCCATGAACCTTCTCGAATACACGCCGGTTTACACTTTCTTGCTTTAAAAGGTACTTAGAAGCTCCTGCCTTTTTAAACATTTTCAATTCTTCAACGCTTCTTTCACCTATTGAAAGTGAAATTGGTAAAGCAGTAAACTTCTTTATTTCTTTTACAACTCTCACTATCCTGTCAGCGGTGTAATAAGGATCCTCGCCAGACTGAAGCACTATGGTGTCAACACCAAATTTTGAAATTCTTACAGCGGTTTCAATTATCTCCTCAACATCCATTCTGTAACGTTTCACATTACTCTTTACCCTTATTCCACAGTAAGCACAATTTCTCGTGCAATAGTTGGAAAATTCTATGATTCCCTTTATGGATATTATTCTGCCAACTGTGTCCCTTCTAATCGCATCTGCCAGCTCAAACATTGCTTTCCTTTCATTCGTTTCCTTTTCCAGATTCAAGAGGTAAACGATTTCGCTTTTAGAAAATGGCTTTTCATTGACAGCCTTTTTTGCGATATCTTTCAATTTCTCAGAGAAGTTACCATTTAAAATCTCAGCCACCTTTCTGTGCGTTAATCTTTTCAATGATTTTCCTAAACGCATTCACCACCGCCTCATTATTAAAATCTTTTCCTTCCACAAAAAGAGCATACCCTTTAAATCGATCTATTATTTGACTTGGAAGAAGCTTTTCTTCCCCTGCACTCACAACGTATGACCATCTTCGCCCAGCTCTCTTGGCCACGGTAATTTCAATATCGTAAAGGTGAGAAAGCCTTTTCAATTCAGAAATACAAATCTCTTTCTCCATTTTTGATCCTCTCATAATAATTTTCCAATTCTTCAACAACCTGAGAAGAATAAGCACGCGTTGCACTCTTTTTAACTTCTTCCATCTCCCTTTTTATAATTTTTTCGCCTGCTCTTTTTGTTTCTTCGCTTGCAAAATCATCCAACCATTCCTGAAACGTGAGAATGGCGTTTAACTTGCAAAAACTTCCCTCTTTTCCGCTTTTTAAGAGTTCCATTATGTTCTTTCCCGTGCGTCCACATCTGTAACCAGCTGTGCAAAAAGAAGTAATGTATCCCATTTCAGCAAGCTCTTTTACAACCGTATCGAGTTCTCTATCATCCCCAATCATGAATTGTTGCCTATCAAGCCGCTGATCTCTTTCCTTTTCCAATAAGGAATACGCTCCTATTCCTATTCTCGTCGAAGCGTCGGTTTGAGTACACATTGGAATCACTTCGTTTCTTATTTTTGCAGGCTCCCTCGCTGTTACGATCAAGCCCGTGTAAGGTATTGAAAGGCGTATAACCGCTATTAATTTTTTAAAATCCTCGTCTGAGACTTTGTACTTCGTTTCTTGGATGTAAGGGGCATTTTTTGCGGGTGTCAAACGAGGAAAGGAAACAGTGTGTGGCCCTACACCGAAACGTTTTTCAAGCTCTATAGCGTGGTAAAGCAGTCCCATCACTTCAAATTTCCAATCGTATAAACCGAAAAGTGCCCCTATTGCCACGTCGTCCACATCGGCTTCAAAGGCTCTATGCATCGAATAAAGTCTCCATTGGTAGTTGGACTTCAAAGTTCCAAAGGGATGAACCCTTTTGTAAGTTTCATGATGATAAGTTTCCTGAAAAACCTGATAAGTGCCTATGCCAATTTCCTTTAGCGTAGAAAGATCCTTTATTGACATTGGAGCGGCGTTGACGTTAACCCTTCTTATGCTTCCATAACCATTCTTTGTTTTAACTTTTACACTGTAAATTGCTTGAATTGTATCCGCTATGTATCTGGCATCAGACAGGGGATGTTCTCCATAAACCACGATAAGTCTCTTATGTCCTATCTTTCCTGCCAATACTTCCGCTTCTTTTTTTACTTCTTCCAAAGTAAGTCTTCTTCTAACCTCTTCTTTGTTGTCGCGCCTGAAGCCACAGTAAAGGCAATTGTTCACACAGTAGTTGCTACAATAAAGCGGAGCAAATGTTACAACACGATTATCGTACACCTTTCTTTTAATCTTTGCAGCCGTGTCGTATATCTCTTCCCACAAAAGTGGACTTGTCACATTTAAAAGCGCAGCCGTTTCATCTGGAGAAAGAGTTTGAATCTCCAAAGATTTCTTCATAATATCCC
The DNA here is from genome assembly GCF_054006115.1 of Mesoaciditoga sp. Classification (NCBI taxonomy): domain Bacteria; kingdom Thermotogati; phylum Thermotogota; class Thermotogae; order Mesoaciditogales; family Mesoaciditogaceae; genus Mesoaciditoga; species Mesoaciditoga sp. Next base: position 25,366 of record NZ_JBPNHS010000003.1, read on the forward strand.
TTATCTTCGAAGGTTCTGCATTTTTGTTTTCTTCTATCTTTTGCATTATTTCATCGTCATTTATGAAATCTTTTTCACCATTCATGTACTTTTTGTACTCTTCTTCCTTTACGACTTTTTTTATCCAGGAACTTTCCGTAATCATGGGAATCACCTCAAATTTCATTGAATTTTGATAAAAGCGCTTTTAACATTCACGCTTTTAATTCGACCAAGTTTACCTGTTAGAGCCCCAATTTCATCTGTATTTCCGTCTACTAAAAGTGCCATAATGGAGATATTTCTTTCACGATAAGGTACTCCAAGTCTTCCAACCACAATTTCACCAAACTCATGAAGAATTTGATTCACATGAAAATAGGCGCTGTTACGATCTCCAACCATGATCGCAACAACGCCCAAACGTCTTTTTTCTCCCAATTGTTTCCCCACTTTTTATCCTCCTCGATGTTAGGTTTTTCCCTCCATCCCAGAGCGTGTGAAAATTATAATGATTTTATTCTCAAATTTATATTTTAAATATGTGATTTTTTTCTCATAATCATTATACACCTTTTTTCACAGAAAATCAACGATTTGAACTCTTTCTTTATTTTCAAGTCTCAAAAACGAAGGATATTTTCGACTTGTGCGTCGATGTTAATAAGCGATTGAATCTCATACTTGGAGTACTTGTCAAAGCGAATCCGTTCTGGCAGGACCTCGAAAAAATTGATTTTTGTAACATTCACGTACAATATGAGGATATTTTCAATAAAATCTGTGTTAGAATTTTATGGTGGAGGTGTTTGATTGATGTTTTTTCCTTATTTTTTCTTCGATCCAACCATGATATTACTCATACCAGCCATCATCCTTGCGGTCTGGGCACAAGCAAAAGTTTCATCCACCTTTAGAAAATATTCAATGGTAAGATCTTCTACAAATCTTACGGGTGCCCAGTTGGCACGCATGTTGTTAGATGCTAACGGCTTGTTTGACGTTAATGTTGAATCGGTGCCGGGTAAACTCACAGATCATTACGATCCCAGGAGTCGCGTGGTAAGACTTTCCGATGCAACTTACAGAAGCAGGTCAGTCGCATCATTAGGAGTTGTTGCCCATGAAGTGGGACACGCCGTGCAGCATTCTCACCATTACGTTCCACTCGTGGTAAGGGATGCCGTCGTTCCAACGGCAAATATAGGATCAAGTTTGTCCTGGATTGTCTTCTTTTTAGGTTTGATACTTTCCAACGGATTTTTGTTGAAAGTTGGAATAATCCTTTTCAGCTTTTTCGTGCTTTTTACCCTTATAACTTTACCAGTTGAGCTCGATGCTTCGCACAGGGCGTTGAAGATGCTCAAAAACGTTGTCGTCATGAATGAAAGCGAAGTTACGATGGCAAAGAGAGTTCTCAGCGCAGCCGCTCTGACCTACGTTGCAGCCGTTGCAATGTCCGCGTTACAGCTCCTTAGAATGTTACTAATAGCAGGGTTCGTGGATAACAGGTGAAGGCGAGAAGAATAGCCCTTAAGATCTTTGAAAACGGAGTGGAGAGCGCTTTTCTTCCTAAAGAGATGTGGAAAACGACCGATGGTTTGAACGAAAAGGACAGAGATCTCGTTCGTAAACTCGTGTATGGAACGATACGTTTTCTTCCCTCTATAGATAAATCTCTTGAAAAGTTTCTTAAGAAGCCGTCTAAAACTCCAAAAAGGGTTAAAGACATACTCAGGCTGGGATTGTACGAAATAGAATTTCTCCGAATCCCGGCTTACGCAACCGTCAACGAGTATACCAACCTTGCTCCTGTGAAATTCAAAGGGTTGGTGAACGCCGTTTTGAGGAACGCCGCAAGAAAAGGCAATGTGGAAAAGAGAACTTCTCTTCCCGATTGGCTGTACGAAATGCTGAAAAGAGATCTGGGGGAAGGTTTTGAATATTTTCTGGCAAATACGCTTTCCCATCCACTTTCTCTGAGAAGCGTGAAAGTATCCAGAGAAAATTTGAAAAGGAATTTGTCATCTATTGTAGAATGCGAAGAAATGAAGTATTCGCCGTGGGGTTTGAAGTGCTTAAAGGGAAGAGATCTCAAAGGTAAGTTGTTTGAAGAAGGAATGTTCACCTTTCAAGATGAATCTTCCCAAATGGTGGCAGTGGCACTTTCGCCCCGGAAAGGTGAAAAGATTCTAGATGCCTGTGGTGGAGTTGGAACCAAGACTTCGCATATCATCCAGATTTCTCCGAATTCGAACGTTATTTACAACGATATAAGTGAGGAAAAGCGTAAAATAGCGCTCTCCAATTTCAGACGAATGAATCTGATGCCGAACGAATTGTGGTCTGTTGACATTTTAAAAGGTGAGCTTTCGCGCCTGAAAAGTTCGTTCGACAAAATACTGTTGGATGCGCCTTGCAGCGCGCTTGGAACGGTTGGAAAGCATCCTGACGTACTTCTTCGTCTAAAAGAAGAAGATGTGAGGAAAAAGGCAGCCATCCAGCTTCGAATGATGGAAAAGATGTGGAATTTACTCAAAAAAGGTGGTACACTTATATACTCCGTGTGTACCGTTACGAGGTTGGAAACGGATGATGTTGTCAGTGTTTTTGCAAATTCCCATGATGATGCGAAAATCGTCGATCCATTTGAAGGAAAATACAATTTCGAATTTAACGGATTTGGCGTTCAGCTTCTTGAATACATGGAAGGGTTTTACATATCCAAAATCGTGAAGGTGTGATCGAAGGATGGAGAATATTTTAGATTACGATTATAAAGAGTTACAGGCAAAGCTTGAGCATGAACGATTGGAAAAATACAGGGCAACGCAGATTTTTGACTGGATATATAAAAAGAAAGCCACAAGTTTCGCGGTCATGACGAACTTGTCCAAGAAATTAAGAGAAGAGCTTTCAAGAAAATTCAAGCTAACCTTTCCGGAATTGGTTACGAAGGTTACCTCGAAAGATGGAACGGTAAAATTTCTATGGAAGTATGAGGACGGAAGCACGGTGGAATCCGTTTTGCTGAGATATCCTGACAGGATAAGCGCTTGCATATCTTCACAAGTGGGTTGCAATTTGGGTTGCAAATTTTGTGCCACAGGTAGATCTGGATTCGTAAGGAATCTCACATCGGGAGAAATATTGGCCCAGATACTTGGAATGGAAAGAAGCGAAAAAGAGAGAATAGGAAATGTGGTTTTCATGGGAATGGGAGAGCCAATGTTGAACTACGATGAAGTCATGAGAGCCATACGTGTCATGGTCGATCCAAAAGCTTTGAAAATAAGCCAAAGAAGGATTTCCATTTCCACGGCAGGCGTTGTGGACGGAATAGAGAAACTCGCCAACGAGCCTCTGGATGTGGTGCTGTCGGTTTCTTTGCACGCTCCTACCGATGAAAAACGTTCTAAGATAATGCCAATAAACCAAAAATATCCTTTAAGCGTTTTGATGAATGCAATTAAGAGTTATCAAGCCGTAAAGGGGAAAAGGGTAACCTTTGAGTATATTCTCTTCGATGGTTTCAATGACTCCATTGAAGATGCCAAAAAGCTTATAGAACTTGTGAAAGATATAAAATGTAACGTCAACCTTATTCCTTACAACGATACTCAAAGTGAATTCAAGAGAACACCTCCACGTAAAGCCAAAGAATTTGAAGAATTTTTGAAATTGCATGGCCTGGAAGCGGTTATAAGGGCGGAAAAAGGGTCGGATATAGATGCCGCTTGTGGACAGCTGAGAAGGAGAACGCTTTGAGAAGGGGAATAATAACGAGGTTTTATTCTAATTTTGCCGTTGTGAGAGATGAAGATGAGGACTTAACCACCTTGTGTACCTTACGAGGGAGGTTTAAGCTTTCCAACATAAAACCCATGGTGGGAGACAGAGTGGAATACATACTCTCCCACGATAGAGGTCGTATAGAGTCGATTCTTCCAAGAACTATCACGTTGAAAAGGCCACGTGTTTCAAATGTTGATACGGTAGTTGTCGTGCTAACGAGATCACAGCCAAATGTTCCGTGGTCGACGATTGATAGAATAATTGCCGGTGTTGAGCTTTCAGATGTCAACGTAGTTTTAGCGCTGAACAAAATAGATATCACTCCGAAAGAAGAAATAAAGGAATTCGAGTCTATTTACGCACATTACGATGTCGTATTGACAAGCGCATACACCATGAAAGGCGTGGAAGAACTTGAAGAGCACTTGAAAGACCACATCTCTGTTTTTGCCGGGCCTTCAGGTGTGGGAAAATCTTCTTTGCTGAATTCCATATTGAAGTCTAATTTGAAAACCGGTAGCGTTTCTCAAGCGACCAACATGGGAAAGCACACAACGACATCCGCTTCGCTCATGGAATTGAAAAATGGAGGATTTGTTGTGGATACGCCTGGATTTGTAACCATGAATTTCCAAAATCTTGATCCTTTGAAAGTTCAAGAACTCTTTCCAGAGATAAAAGCGGCTTCGTTAGGGTGTCTCTTTGACGATTGTGTCCACGATGCGGAACCTGGTTGTCATGTAAAAGAACTGGTCAAAAAAGGAGAAATAGCGCAAAGCCGATATGAAAGTTATATAAACATATTGCATGAAAGCGAGGGGGAAGAACGCCAATGAAAAACATAATGGTATCTCCATCCATACTTTCCGCAAACTTTGCGAATTTTGAATCCGACGTGAAAAAAGTGGAAGAAGTGGCGGATTACCTTCACCTTGACATAATGGATGGACATTTTGTTCCAAATTTGACCTTCGGAATGGGTGTCGGGCGTGCGTTGAAAAAGGTAACATCACTTCCTTTGGATTCTCACTTAATGGTCGAAAGACCTGAAGATTTTGTGGATGATTTTTGCGAATTCTCAGACGTGGTTACCGTTCATTACGAAGCAACTTATCATCTTCACAGGTTAATCCAAAGAATAAAAGAAAAGGATACAAAAGCTTTTGTGGCCCTCAATCCACATACACCAGTTGAATGTTTGAAAGAAATAATTATGGATATCGACGGGGTACTCATTATGAGTGTAAATCCCGGCTTCGGAGGGCAAAAATTCATTCCCAACGCTTTGAACAAAATAAGGGAATTGGACGAATACAGAAAGAAAAGAGGGCTCACTTTTCAAATAGAAGTGGATGGGGGAGTTAACTCTGAAACTTACATTCCAATCATAAAAGCCGGAGCAGATATTTTGGTCGCGGGAAGTTATATTTTTGGTTCTGAGAATCCCTCTGAGGCTGTGAGAACCCTGAAAACTTTTTCTTGATATCATGTATCATATGGAGATCTCGGAAGGATGAATTCTTTCCTTGATGCCGTTTCTTTCAACAATTAAAGAATCGGAAAGCACTTTTACAACCTTTGCTTCGTAAGTTTTTCCTGAAAAGTCGGATACCTTTATGGTATGCCCCTTTTTTACGATCATGTTGTTTCGCCAGAGATTTGTTATGACATTTCTCTTGCGCAGGGTAATGAAATTGTACAATCTTTGCATTTCTGCCGAGATCATTTTCAAAAGCTGAGAAAGGCTCAGATTGACTCCCGTTATTTTAAAAAGCGAAGTTGCGTTTTCCACATTTTCTGGAGGCATGTTGTTGACGTTTAATCCAATCCCTATAATAACTACGTTTTCATGTGACTTCGTGAATATTTCGGTTAAAATTCCACCAAGTTTATCTCTGTTATGGTAAATATCATTAGGCCATTTCACGCCCACATTCTTTATTTTCATCCTCTTGAGGATTTTCACGACCGCTACCGATGCCATTTTCGTGTATATATTTGGATCCTCACACAATTTTTGTGGTTTGTAAACAACGGAAAACCACAATCCGCCTTTGGGCGAATACCACTTTCTTTCTCCTTTTCCTCTTCCAGCTGTTTGTGAAAGCGCCCACACGATATCTCCGTTCTTCAAAATATTTATCATCTTTTTTGCCACGTCGTTTGTCGAACTCACCTCATCGTAGGAGTATATCTCCATTTAGTTTTTTTCTTCCCCTTTCTCATCCATTTTAAAGTTCACAGCTTCAAGCTTTCCATCTACGTGAACGTCCAATTGATCGTAGGGCATACTTATTCCAGCTTCATTTAAGGCTTGATAAACGTCTATTGCCACCTTTTCTATAGCTGCAAAATAGTCATTACGTAAAACCCAAAAATGCATCGTGAAATTTATGGAAGATGAACCAAACTCGTTAAAAGTAACAAAGTTGCTTACGGGTCCATAATTCTTATCCTTTGAGTAATTATTCCCTTTGTAAACTAACGGTTCGTCTTCCATGACCTTTTCCAAAATGGATGAAACTTCTCCAAGTTGTTGAGAAGTAACGGTGTAAGGTATACCTATCTGCATGTCAATCCTTCTCGCGATTTTCGGCCAGAACTTTGTGACTTTCGAAGACCAAACAGTGGTATTCGGTATGTATATTCTTTTACCATCCCATGTATCCACAACTGTGTGGTTCAGTTTAATGGCATAAACTACGCCACTTATTCCTCCAATGTCCAATGCTTCTCCTTCGTTCACGGCATCCGTTATGAATATCATAACGCCACTAAAAAAATTACCCAACGGTTGTTGCAAAGCAAGACCTACTATCAAACCTACAACTCCTAAACTTGCCAGTATTGGCCACAGGTTTATGTTGAAGATCCCAAGTACTATCAGACCAGCAATGGAAAAAAATGCGACTTTTAACAATGTGTAAGTCGTATTGGGATATCTTAGAGGCCTTTTCATCTTCTTCGCCGTTACTTGCCATATTTTAAAAGTGTAGTGTGCAAAGTAGTACGTGATGATAAAAACGGCTATGGAAATTATTATTTTCACACCGTACGAAAAGAAGAAAGTGCTAAAGTTATTCACAATTGGAGTTGCTGAGTTTGTCATCTTTCATCATCCTTAAAAACGTGTTCCTCACTTGGAAATCTTTTTTCCTTTACGTCCTTTATGTAAAGCTTAAGGGCGTCTTTTATTTGAGAAGAAAGATTCGCATATCTCTTGACGAATTTCATCCTCTTTTCATCGTTTATTCCCAGTAAATCGTGCCAAACGAGCACCTGACCATCGCAGTAGCGTCCAGCTCCTATTCCAATAGTTGGAATTGAAATACTTTCACTTATAGCTCTGGCCATTTCTTCGGTGGTAAGTTCCAACACGATTGAGAACGTCCCCGCTTCTTCCAGAATCCTTGCATCTTCGATTACCTGCTCGTAATTTCTGCCTTTTCCTTGAACAAAGTAGCCCCCTATTTGGTTAACGGATTGTGGAGTTAGTCCAATATGACCCATCACCGGTATTCCCATATCAACGAGTTTTTTTACCAGAGGCGCTATTCTCCTTCCACCTTCAAGTTTCACGGCGTTGGCGCCTTCTTGAATGAGCCTACCGGCGTTTCTCATTCCTTCTTCTTCGGACACTTGATATGACATGAATGGCATATCTGCCACTATGAAAGAATTTGGAGCACCACGTCTTACCGCTGAAAGGTGACGAATTATATCTTCCATCTTCACGTTTAAAGTGGAATTGTAACCAAGGACAACGTTTCCCAGTGAATCTCCAACAAGTATGATATCCATTCCCACTTCTTCACAGGCTTTTGCACTGAAGTAATCGTAGGCTGTTACCATGGTGATCGGGACTTTATTCTTCATTGCCATCAATTTTTTCACGTTCATCTTCGATCACCCTTTCTTTTAGTACCCTCACAAATTTATTGTAAATCGCTCCCACATCCGGTAAAGTATCCTGCAAAACCATTTCTTCTGCGTGCACAAGACGCGTATCTCCCCTTGCCACCGGACCCGTTATAGCATTTTTTATTCCCAATTTTTCAACGTTTTTTACCGCTTGCTTGGCCAAATAAGTTGAAATTCCATTCGCCAAATTCTCGTCAAGACCGGAAAGGGAATAGAGATCCCTAGAAATTGCCATGAGAGCGACAACAAAATTTGAAGCAAAAACAGCTGCGGAATGATAAAACAATTTTTTATCTTTATCTATTTCGCCGTACTTTAAATTCAAAGAGGAAAAGAGAGAAGTTACAAGTTCCTTTCCACTTTGATTACCCTCAACCACGAAATAAATATCTGAGAAATTCTTCCAAAAATTCGATTCGGCGAAAGAAGCGTTTGGATGAATGGAAAACCTTCCTATTTCAAGGGAATCGCACTCACGTAGAAGATAGGAAGAGTAGGCTCCACTGAAGTGACCAACTGCCTTTACATCTCTTATCCTCTTGTAAAATCTCAAAAACGTTTCTCTTATCTTATCATCTGGCGTTCCAATTAAGATAACATCGCACTTTCCAACTTCTTCTATGGAAGCTGGAACTCCTTCTCCTATAAACTTCACAGCTTTTTTTGAAGATTCCAGAGAAGAATTCACCACATGACCAATTTCGTGGCCATGACTTACCAAAAATTTGGCGAAATTTTTTCCCACTCTTCCAGCTCCAACGATGTCAAAACGCATAAATCCCTCCTTGTTTCAAAATTATAACATTTTTTCAACATATACACCATATTGCTTAGAATCTCAAATTGTACACAAATAGTACAAATGCTTTTATTCGTCCAAACGAATTTATATGTCTTCAAGCTTTTCAAATCGAGAAACTTTTATCTCATAACTAAACCCATCGTAATAGATGTTCTGACTTTTCGTTTCCAATTCTCCCACTTGGTTGTCGTAGGGATCAGATCGAACATGCTTTTTTGGTGGATAAAAAGGAGCCATGAACTCCGAATTTGCCACCATTCTGAAAGCGTCCATATTACCAAAGTAAAATTTTCTTCTCTCTTCGTTGTCCTTTCTTGCACCGCCAAAAGAAAGATCTGCCGGTAGCCATCCGTAAGGTTCAACGTAAAAATACGCCCAATCGTGTGGACTTGCCCCTTTTTGAGAAATAAACCATCCAGATTGCCATTTTGCCGGAATATTCGCTATTCTACACATCGTGATGAAAAGCAATGCTTTCACGCCACAATCTCCACGCAAATTAACCGCCGCGAACTCGGCAAGTGATCCATCGTAGATCGAGTACGGATTCATGTACGAATACGCTATGTTTCTCGTCATCCAATCGTAAATTGAACTGGCCTTGAGATAGGGATTCTTTTCATTCCCCACAATTTCTTTCGTTAAATTCACAAGGTATTTGCTGAAGATGATGTGTGGAGGCTTTTCCTTCAAAAATTCGACTTGTTTGTGAGATTCTTTCACCTTGTCAGGATCCACATGATTGATCTGTTCGTGCAAGACGTATTCAAATTTCACCTTGAAAGTTGTACCAGCCTTTGCAGAACCTTCCATGTACACCGTCCTGCTTGGAAAGTTTTCGGGAGAGATCTTACAGTTGCCTTCATCGCCTTCACATTTCACAAAATCCAAACTTTCTAAAGGATTTTCCACTTTGGGAATCGGAAGCCAGCATCTTAACTTCTCACCCTTATAATCTTTTGTGAGGGTTACGGCTATTTCGGCGCCTACCCTGTACCTTTTGGGTTTATCTCCGTTTAGCAATTCGTCTATTCTTTCATTCACCAACTTGGTTATTTCCTCACGTTCGTCGTCATGTTTTTTGTATTTGGGGAATTTGAAAGCGAAGTTTTCCAAGAATCTCCTTTCAAATTTCTTTTTTCCTTCAACAATTATGTAATCGATATCTCCTGTTTTCAAAAGATTTTCAAACTCATCTTCTGAAATTCCCATGGAAGATAACTTCTCCTTTGCCTCTTCTTCGTTGTAAGGATAATCTTCGATAAGCCTTCGTATTCTTTCAGGTTCGTATTCAAGCCTTTTCCTAAGCATTGCTGGAAGGTCTTTTTTCAAAAGCGAATTCACGATTTGCAAAGCTTCTTCAAAATTTCCATTGCCTTCTTGCTTTAAAACACTTTGAGGAAGTGGAACGTTTAGAAATTCCATATTTTGCCTCCTTCTTGGATTTTTTGTGGAGTCTTTCAAAATGCGCAATCTATTTGCTTTGCACTACCAGTTCTAATTATACTTCTAAATTTTCAGATAGAGAATTCGCATATTTTCCAAAAATCATTGACATGGGAATTTTTAAATGTTAAAATAAAAGTAGACAAAAATAGTATAGTTTAGGAGGAAAGAAAAATGTTACCTTATAAAAAGAGCACCAAATTTTCTGAGGTCCTGGCTGATTATCCAGGCGCACCAGAATATTTGGCAAAAAATCCAAAATTTAAATCTTTAAAAAACGCTATCGTAGTCCAGTTAATGGCACCAAAGATAACGCTTGCAAAGATGGCAAAGAAACACGGTATGACTTTTGAAGAGTTGATCTCTGTGCTTGAAAATGGGGTTAAAAGCGGCGAAATGGGAAATGGAGAAGGATTTAAAGAAAGAATCAGCGAAGCCAACAATGTTAAAGAACAGATCAAAGCTTTGATGAAAGCACTCTTTGAAGAGGGTGAAAATGTTGATGAGATAAAAGAAAAATTTAAAGAAATTGTCAGCCAGGCTAATCCAGTTGTAATTGCCATAGCGGAATCTGAATTGACAAGAGAGGGTTATTCAATTCAAGATCTCATGAAAGCTTGCGACGTGCATTTAGAACTTTTCAAAGATCAGTTAATGAATTCCAGAAGAAAAATAGAAAAAACGCATCCGCTGTGGAGATTCATAAAAGATCACGATGCCATGATGTTTTGGTTTGAGGATGGTTTAAGGATATCGAGAGAGTTGAAAGAAAGAAATGGTTACGAAGATGCCAAAGATCTCATAGAAAAATTGAATGGTATAATGAAACACCTAAGTGAATCTGAAAATCATGACGTACGCCAGGAAAACACGCTCTTTCCAGTTCTTGAAAAGTATGGTGTTGAAGAGCCACCAGCAATTATGTGGGATGAGCATTCAAAGATGAAAGAAAGAAGAAAGTACATTGAAAAATTGCTCAGCGATATTTCAAACATTCCGTACAATGAATTTGTAGATAAGCTTCAAGGAGCATTTACTTATCTTGTTGAGGTGTTTGTTAAACACACGCAAAAAGAACAAGAAATCCTTTACAATGTTGCACTCGACATTTTGAGTGAAAAAGATTGGGAAGACATTCAACGTGAATCAGATAGATTAGGATATTTTGAATTGCCAAAGGAGGTTTTAGAAGATGAATGAACCAAATCAGATAGACACTCAAGAACTTTTTGAGGATCTCGATACCGAAACGTTACTTTACATATTGGACAATATCCCATTGGACATAACTTTTGTGGACAAAAATGATGTGGTAACGTATTTCAACATGCCAATGGGAAAACAACATGCATTTCCAAGAGTGGAACTGGACTTGGGAAGAAAAGTTCAAAATTGTCATCCCCCTAAGAGTGTCCATGTAGTTCAAAAGATATTGGACGATTTTAGAGCCAAAAGAAGAAAATCGGCGGATTTTTGGATTCATTATCACGACAAATACCTGTACATTAGGTACTTCCCGGTGTACGATAAAAAAGGTGAGTACTTTGGAGTTTTGGAAGTTGTTCAAGACATTTCAGATATTCAAAAAATAAAAGGTGAAAGAATGTTGTTAGACGAAGAACATGAAAGAGAAAATGGTTGAAAATTGGTTCACCAAGAGGTGAACCAATTTTTATTGTTCTTCGTTATGGGGTGATATTTTTCAAATGGTATAATCATATGAGGTGATTTTTTGTGCAAGAACCGAGAGAGCTCATCGTATCGTTAGACAATGTAACTCTTGAAATGTTGAATGCGTTGAAAATGAATGATTTTAAGAAACTAGAGAAACTCTACGAAGTAAGAGGCAGACTTTTTGACGAGCTCAAAAACAAGTTGAAAGAAAACGCTCACTTTCCAGAAGCTGAACTTTCAAAGTTTCAAAATGACAGCCAGCTTCTTCAAAATGAGATGAAATTAGCCATGAAAAAAACTAAAGAAAAAATAGAAGAAATTTCCAAAAATGTGGAGTTGATAAGGGGATATTCGGTGTCCAAAAAGGATTTTCACATTAACGAAAGGCGATGATTCTCTTGAAAGAAAGTATACAAATTTTGCAAGCGTGTGAAGACGTTCAAGATGCCGGTTTGATTTTCGGAACATGGGGTAATCTTTCGGTTCTGCTCGAAGATGGTACGATACTCATCACGCCAAGCGGTATTCCATACGATGAGTTAAGAGAAGAAGATCTAGTTATATGTGATATGAATGGCAACGTTGTTGGTGGAAAACAAGAACCTTCCAGCGAGTTGAAAATGCACGTGGAGATTTACAAAGCACGCAAAGACGTAAAAGCAATAGTTCACACTCACAGTCTTTATGCTTCTGTGGCCTCCGCATCTTTGAAGGAGGTGCCTTTGCTGGTTGAAGATGTGGCCATGGTTTTGGGGGGCTCGATTGAGGTAACTTCTTATCAAAATCCTGGAACTCAAGAGTTGGCCATGGAAGTAGTTAAACATCTTGGAAAGAAAAACGCCGTGATAATGGCAAACCACGGACAGGTTGGTGTTGGAGTGACTTTAGACGATGCAATTCTCGCATCGGTAATGTGTGAAAAGGCTTCCCAACTTTACGTAAAAGCATTGGAAATAACCGATTCTCCAAAAGTTTTAAAGGATGAAGATGTGAGAAAGCTCAGTGAAACTTATGTCAATCATTACAGAAGGTTGAGGGATTTTAAAGAATGAATAAAGTGTTGAGAAATTGCTGGGTACTAAAAGAAGATTTAACCTTTGAAAAAAGAGATTTGTACGTAGAAAACGGAAAATTCGTTGATTTTGTTGAAGGCGAAGAGGAGGACCTCAAAGGGGCTTTTGTACTTCCCGGACTGGTCAACACGCATGCTCACGCCGCGATGAGCCTTTTCAGAGGCATAGCGGAAGACGTTGAATTGTATGAGTGGCTTTCAACTTACATATTTCCAAGAGAAGCAAAGCTTACCGCTGATGACGTTTACATTGGGAGTCTGGTAAGCTTTATGGAAATGATAAAAAATGGAATAACGACTTTCGTAGACATGTACTTTTTTCAAGATGCAGTTGAGCAAGCCGCAAAAGATCTGGGAATTCGAGGAGTCATAACACGCGGCCTAGCAGATGTAGATGGCAATGGCGATCAAAAATTAAAAGAATGTGAGGATTTCATAAATGCCCACGCAAACGATCCACTGATACGCGGTGGGGTTGGACCACACGCACTTTACACGTGCTCAAATGAGTATTTCAAAGAAGCCGTTCAGCTTGCTCGTAGTACGAATTCCCTTTTAACCTATCATTTGCTCGAAAGTCCATTGGAAAGAGAAGACTACAAAAAACGCACTGGAATGGAATCGGTAGACTTTCTCGATTCAATAGGCGCTTTCAATGAAAATACCATCGTTGCTCACGGCACGCACTTAAATGAAAAAGAATTGGAAGTCTTTGCAAAGAGAGGAGTTACCCTTTCGTACAATCCAATTTCAAACGCCAAACTTGGAAATGGCGTTGCACCGATTCCAATTGCATTTACAAAAAATGTGAACGTTACCCTTGGAACCGATTCTGCGGCTTCGAATAACTCTTTGAATTTATTCGATGAAATGAAATTCGGAGCTTTAATTCAAAGGGCCACAACGGAGAATGCAACGATTATGAAGATGGAAGAGATATTTGCCATGGCAACAAAAAACGCGGCGAAGGCTTTGCCCTTTGATGTTGGAAAAATAGAAAGTGGGATGCTGGCAGACATTTTAGTAGTGAATGGAGAAAGTATCTCTCTTTCTCCATCGAAGTACATGAAATCTCATCTTGTGTATTCTTTTGATACCTCTGCCATAAAAAAAGTTATGGTAAACGGTGAGTGGGTGTACGATGAAGGTTTTTTAAACGTTGATTTTCATGACGTTATGGAGCGTTTTGAAAAGACCGTTGAATCTATTGATGAACGTCTTTAAAGCCTCGGAGGTAAATTTTGGTGTACAGAGAACTAGCCCCATATCTAAAGGAAAAATACGGAGCACGAACTCAGAGGATATCTTTAGCATATTTCAAAACCTGTCCGAATAGAGATGGAACTGTTGGCGTAGGGGGCTGTACTTTTTGTGAAGAAAGTGGGAGCGGTTTTGCCAATCGTTTTAAGGCAATGAGTGTTGAAGAACAAATGATAAACGGAATTGAACATGCCAAAAAACGTTACAAAGCGAAAAAATTCATTGCCTACTTTCAATCTTTTACGAATACTTACGCGCCCTTGAACGAACTTAACAGGGTTTACCGCTCGGCAATTTTAGAAAATGTAGTGGCTTTAGATATTTCCACAAGGCCAGATACTTTTCCATGCGAGATAGCCGAACTTTTGAAAGACATAAGAGATGAATACGATATAGACATATTCGTCGAATTTGGATTGGAATCCGTAAATGAGAACACCCTTCATAACGTGAACAGGGGGCATTCAGTAGCAGAGTTTGTGGATGCTGTTAGATGCGCTAAAAGTTTTGACTTTGAAGTTATAGCGCATGTTATACTAGATTTTCCTTACGATACCATTTACGATGTGATAGGATGCGCGAAACTCCTGTCTGCCGTTGAAGTAAATGGTGTAAAAATGCACTCTTTGTACATATCACCTGGAACCCAAATGGGGCTTGACTACAAAGGTGGAAAACTCAAGCCTTTATCCGTAAATGAGTATGTTCACAGGGCAGCAACATTTTTGAGTTATTTAGATCCTAAAATAGTTGTTCACAGATTGATCTCTACTCCACCTTCCAATGCGTTATGGTCGGTTGGGTTAGATGCAGCAAGCGCGAAAAAAAGGATTGAAAGTGAACTGAAAAAAAACGGGAAAGTTCAAGGTAGTGATTTCGATTATTTGAATGGCGCAAGCTGGAGAAAGAAATTTTCAAAAAGTTAGAAGGGAGAGATTTCAATGGGTTACGTAGAAGATGTAAAAGAAGCCGTTAACTTCGTGGAAAAACAGATAGAAAGAACTCCAAAAGTGGCTGTGGTTTTGGGTTCTGGACTTGGAGGAATAAAAGATGCTGTGGAAGTTTCTTCTAAAGTAAAGTATTCTGATATACCGCATTTTCCAATTTCCACCGCACCTGGCCACGCTGGAGAAATGATATTTGGAAAGTGGAATGGTGTTGACGTTGTGCTGATGAATGGACGTTTTCATTATTATGAAGGCTATTCAATGAAAGAAATAACAATGCCAATAAGGGTATTTCAATTGCTCGGTGTAAAATACCTTTTTCTCACGAACGCTGCAGGAGGTCTTAACCATTCCTTTGAACCAGGCCATCCAATGATCATAACCGATCATATAAATTTTATGGGTGATAATCCACTTGTAGGAAAAAATGTGGACGAATGGGGAGTAAGATTTCCGGATATGTCTCATGCTTACGATCCTGAATTGATAAAACTTGCTGAAGAAGCGGCTAAAGAACTAACCATAGAGTACTACAAGGGAGTTTACATCGCATTTAGCGGACCAAATTTTGAAACGCCAGCCGAATTAAAAATGGCAAGATATTTTGGTGCGGATGCGGTTGGAATGTCAACTGTTCCAGAAGTTATTGTGGCAAATCACGGCGGATTGAGAGTATTGGGCATTTCTTCTATCACAGATCGCGCAATTCCAGAAGGTTTAGAGCCTCTTACGGGAGAAGAAGTTATAAAAATTGCGGAAAAAACCGGAAAGAAAATAGCGATGATCTTTGAAAAAGTGATAGATAAGCTTGAAAGGTGAAGATTAAGATGAAAGCTGTTGAATACATATCACAAAAGATAAAAGACGTTCCAGATGTGGCTGTAATACTTGGTTCCGGTTTGTCAAAACTTGCCGAGGAAGTTGAAGGAGCGGTAAAGATTCCTTACAAGGAAATACCGGAATTTTTGAATTCCACCGCCCCAGGACATGCCGGAGAGCTGATATACGGTTATGTGAATGACAAAAAAGTTTTGCTCATGAATGGACGTTTCCACACGTATGAAGGCTATAAACCAGCCGACGTTGCCTATCCAATTAAAGTGATGAAAAAGCTTGGTATAAAGAGGCTAATAGTTACAAATGCGGCTGGTGGAATAAGGACATCCTTCAAACCAGGAGAACTGGTATTCATAAAGGATATAATAAATTTTTCGTTTAGAAACCCCTTGCGCGGTCCAAATGATGAAACAGAAGGTCCGAGATTCCCAGATATGTCGCAGGCTTTTTCAAAAGACTGGTTGGAAGAAGCGAACAAAGCCGTTGAAGAGAAATTCGGAGAGCCTTTAGAAAGCGGAACGTACATTTCGGTTTTGGGTCCAAGCTACGAAACACCGGCAGAAATAAGGATGTTTAGAAAATTAGGCGCTGACATGATCGGAATGTCAACCATTCACGAAGTAATAGTGGCAAATCACATAGGCATGAAAGTGCTTGGGATTTCTTGTGTTACGAACATGGCAGCTGGTGTACTGGATCAGCCACTCTCAGAAGAAGAAGTTCTTGAAGCGGGAAGAAAAGTATCAAAGCACTTTGTTGCACTTGTAAAACACATCATTGAAAAAACTTGTTAAGAAGGTGATAAAATGAGGCCTTACGATGTGATATTGAAAAAAAGAAATGGAATTGAGCTTTCAAAAGAAGAAATAGAGTTCATGGTAATGGGCTTCGTAAATGGGGAAGTTCCAGATTACCAGATGGCCGCTTTTTTGATGGCTGTTTACTTTAGACACATGAGTGAAACGGAAAGGTACAATTTAACGGAAATAATGGCTCGTTCTGGGGATACGATTGACCTCTCACCAATTCCCGGAATAAAAGTGGATAAGCATTCAACAGGTGGCGTTGGTGATAAAACGACACTTGTGCTTGCCCCAATGGTTTCAGCATGTGGATTGCCGGTCGCTAAAATGTCTGGAAGGGGATTAGGACATACTGGAGGTACTATTGACAAGCTTGAGGCAATACCTGGTTTTAGAACGGCTTTGAGTGAAGAAGAGTTCATGAAAAACGTTAAAGAACACGGCATAGCAGTGGTTGGGCAAACGGCCAACCTTGCACCTGCCGACAAGAAAATTTACGCCTTAAGGGATGTCACAGCCACTATCGACGAAATTTCTCTTATAGCTTCTAGTATCATGAGCAAAAAACTTGCCGCTGGAGCTGATGGAATAGTGTTAGACGTAAAAGTCGGTTCTGGAGCCTTTATGAAAGATATAGCTTCTGCGACCGATCTCGCACGGGCAATGGTGGACATAGGTAAAAGACACGGTAGGGAGACAGTGGCGTTGTTAACAAATATGGACAGGCCACTTGGAAGAACCGTTGGAAACGCTTTGGAAGTTAAGGAAGCCATCGAAACTCTGAAGGGAGATGGCCCAGAAGATCTCGAAGAGCTGTGCGTTGAACTTGGAGCTCAAATGTTGAAAATAGGAAAGATAGCCGAAACTCTGAACGACGCCAGAAAAATGTTGAGAGATTCTATAAAGAGTGGAAAAGCGGTCGAGAAGTTCAAAGAACTTGTTGAAATTCAAGGTGGTAATTCAAACGTTGTTGATGATCTTTCTCTTCTTGGCATATCTTCAAAGACTTATGAAGTTAAATCGCCAGAAGATGGATACGTTTACTCCATGGACGCCGAAAGGGTTGGAATAGCCTCAATGCTGTTAGGTGCTGGAAGAACGAAAAAAGAAGACAAGATAGACCTTTCCGTTGGAGTAGAGCTTTTAAAGAAAACAGGCGACGAAGTGAAAAAAGGAGAAACGCTTTGTGTGCTTTATTACAACGATGAAAAGAATCTTCTATCGTCTGCTGATATGATTTTAAGCGCTTACAAAATCAAAAATACCAAACCGAAGGAGGAAAAGCTTGTCCACGGAGTTGTTCAATGAGTAAAAAATTCCTTTCTTTTCTGCTTTTGACAGGCTTTTTCGTTACAATTTTCTTTTCCAAATCGCTTTACCTTGTTGATGGCAACAAGGCAATGCGATTGGGAAAGGTTTTTTTGTGGTCGCAACCGTACGTTAAACTTTCAGATGTAAGTATCGCACTCAACTTGAAATGGTCTTACAAGGGAAGAAGTGGCGTAGTGACAAATGGAAAAGACTTTATATCCTTTAACACTTCTACACATAATGGCCTTTACGATGCGCTTTACAAATTGCAAAATGTTGCAACGGGAACAGATGTACCGTATATTTCTTTGAAGTCCATGCTGAAATTGACAAATTTAAAAGTTGAAGATGATCCCGTAGGATACTTTCTCGTAAAAAAAGCTCCCTCGCTTACGATAAATGGTGTGCTGCTTTACGGAAAGAATTTTACCGTCTTTTTCACAAAAAAGCCCACCGGAGACATCATGAAAATCGAAAGGAGTGGAATGGTTTCCACTGTGACCATTTTTCCTGTTTTGATTTCGAAAGATTACGTACCATCCCACTCCCCTTTGGTGGTGGAAGAACGGGGAAAATATTCTGTTTCTTTCAGAATAACTTTCACTTCAAATTTGAGTATCTCTTACGCATTGGGATATCCATCTTTACCTCTTCAAAAATCTAAAAACGTGGAATTACCAAATGGAATAACTTACCAGTCCCTTGAGTACGCATCTTTTAGAAAGAACGCCATCAAAATGGGAATTGTTAAGATACCACCATCTTCTGGAATTCTAAAACTTGTACACCCATTAGAAGGCATCGGGAAGAAAGAATTGATAACTTCCATGATCAGCGCTACCGCTTTGGCTGCCATTGGTTTTTCCAATTCAAACAACGAATTCATCAAAGAAGGAAAGAATATTTTTTCGTATTCATCATTTCAAAATGGACCAATTTTGGTTTGGAACGATCGAAAATTTGATATAATCGAAACAAGCCCAACTATAAGCGTTAACATTGGAAATGTGCCTTTCAGTGTAGATGAGATAAACGGTTCAAGTGGAAATGCCATCCTTTACACTGATGATTATGCACTTCAAATACCAAGGGATACAAAAGATAGAATTTATTTTGAAGTTGAAAATGGAAGAATTGTTGGTATGAAATACGCTCCTCACGTTTCTAAAAATTCGTACATTTTGTCTTTGACAAAGGATTATGCCATCTTTTTGAAGAATGTTCACCTAGGAGACGATTTTTACCTTTTCTTTTCTTTAGGATTAAACTCGACCGAAAAGTGGAAGGAATTCATACAGGGAAAGTGTTTGCTAGTTGCTGATGCGAAGAAAGAAGAACTCTGGCCAAACGAGATAAAGTCATGTGAAGGCAAAAACGCACTTGTGATGGCTTTAAAGAATGGAAATCTATATTTGGTGAAAATGGAAAGTCCCAAAATCATGAGTGCCAGCGAAATGGCGGATGTGATGGTGAATATGGGTTTTTCAAAAGCCATGCTTTTAAGCAACTCAAGTGAAATTTCAATGATTGTAAATGGAAAAGCCGTAGAATTTGATAATAGGGGATTGTACCCGGTAGGATTCGGGGTTGAAATAGACAAAACAACTGGAGGTGCATGAAAGTGGCCGATATTAGAAAGAAACGTGTCGTAGCATTCATAGGTCACAATGGAAGCGGAAAAACGACACTGGCTGAATCCATTCTGTTTTTGAATAAAGCCATAGACAGGATGGGAAGTGTAGAACAAGGAAACACCACTATGGACTTCGATCCCGTCGAGATCGAAAAAAAGTCCAGTGTGAATGCGTCAGTATTCACATTTAACAGAGGAGATTACGCGTTCACACTCATAGACACTCCTGGATTTTCCGATTTTATAGGTGAAGTTATATCTACAACACTTGTCTCAGAAAATGTGTGCGCCGTTCTGGACGCTTCAAGTGGTGTAGAAGTACAAACGGAGAAAACATGGAGAATAGCGCAAGGCTACAAACGCCCTATGTCCGCATTCATTAACGCTATGGATAAAGAACATGCGGACTTTTCAAAAGCCATTGAACAGTTAAAAACTTTATCTGGAAAATCTGTGGTGGCTTTAACCATTCCAATTGGTAGTGGCGCGTCTTTCAAAGGCGTGGTAAACGTGATCAAGCAAAAAGCTTACATATACGAAAATGGAAAGGCCGTGGAGAAAGATATTCCACAAGATATGAAAGAAGAAGTAGAAAAGTATAGAACTTCATTTGTGGAAGCCGTCGTTGAAATGGATGACGAGTTGATGGAAAAATACTTTGCAGATGAACCTGTAAGCGTTGAAGAGTTGGAAGAAGCTTTAACAAAGGGTTATTCTCAAGGTGATATAGTGCCTGTTTTTGCTGGGGCAGCCACTATGGGAATAGGAGTTAACGAATTTTTAGATGCTTTGCAAGAGTTTGGAGCTTCCCCAATGGATGTTGTGAATGTAGTTGGAGGAAAGGAAATAAAACCGGAAACAGATGCGCCATTTTTAGCTCTTGTATTTAAGGTCGTCGTCGATCCTTTCATAGGAAAGGTTACTTATGCAAAAGTTTTAAGGGGGAAGATTTCAGCAGGTGATACCATTTACAATGGTGCGTCTAAAGCAACGGAAAGAATAAACCATCTTTACGTTCCAAATGCCAAAAATCAAAAAGAAGTCAAAGAAATAAGCGTGGGAGATATCGCTTCAATTCCAAAACTCAAAGAAAGTAAAATAGGCGAATTTCTCTGTGATCCATCTGATGTTTTCACCGTTGAAGGTAATGTTTTTGATTTTCCAGAACCAATGATATCGAAGTCGGTAAAAGCCAAAAACAAAGGAGAAATAGACAAAGTTACGAGTGGCCTTTCAAGGTTGGCCGAATCTGATCCAACTTTCCACATGGATTTTAACCCTGAAACTGGTGAAATAGTGGCATCCGGTATTGGAACTATGCACATAGACGTTATCATAGAAAAACTCAAGAAGAACTTCAACGTGGAAGTGGAATTAGGCAAACCGAAGATCGCATACAGAGAAACCATAACCAAAAAATCACAGGCGGAATACAAGCACAAAAAACAAAGTGGAGGGCATGGTCAATACGGACACGTGAAGATATATCTGGAACCTCTTCCGAGAGGAAAAGGCTTTGAATTTGAAGATAAAATATTTGGTGGTGCCATACCAAAAAATTACATTCCATCTGTTGAAAAGGGTCTTCATGAGGCCATGAAAAGCGGAGTGCTCGCTGGATATCCGGTTGACGATATAAAAGTCATACTGTACGATGGTTCGTATCATGAAGTCGATTCTTCAGATATAGCCTTCCAGATTGCCGCAATTCAAGCGTTCAAACTTGGAATGCAAGCAGGCAATCCGACATTGCTTGAACCTGTCATGAGCGTTGAAATATTCGTACCGGATGATAACACAGGAGACGTTATGGGAGATTTGAATTCGAGGCGTGGTAGAATTCAAGGAATGGAGCCACAGGGAAATGGTTACCAGCTCATAAGAGCGGAGGTCCCGTTGGCGGAGATGCTTGAATTCTCATCACAACTCAATTCGATAACAAGTGGAAAGGGATATTTCACCATGAAATTTTCTCACTACGATGAAGTTCCTCGAAATTTGCAAGAAAAGATAATTCAGGAAAGAAAAGCGGAATTGGAGGAAGAAAGCAATAAATAAAAAGACAGGCCGTGCGCCTGTCTTTATGGTGGAGTCGATGGGATTCGAACCCACGACCTCTTCCTTGCGAAGGAAGCGCGCTCCCAACTGCGCCACGACCCCATACAAGATGAAGTTTAACATAAAAAAAGGGGCGTGGTCAAGGGGAGAAGATAAGAAAGGAGGAATTTAAGTTGAAAATACAGTACAAATCCAGAAACTTAGAGATCAGCGATGCAATGAAAGAATACTTTTCAAAAAAAATGACCAAGTTAGAGAGATTGGTTAATGATGATGACGGTGAAGTTGAGGTTCGCTTCTCAAAGATGAGGCAGCTTTACACTGTTGAAGTAACGCTTAAAATGCGTTCCATAATAGTTAGGGCTGAAGAAAGCACAAAAGATTTCTACGCGTCGGTAGATAACGCGATAAACAACCTTGAAAGAAGGCTCAAAAGGTTCAAAGAGCGCTTTAGAACATTAAAACGCGAGAAAAATGTGGAAGAAGTGAGTTCTGAAAATACGCCAGAAGAAACCGAAAAAGTGGTAAAGGTTAAAAAATTTGAACTCAGGCCTATGAGTTTAGAAGAAGCCATGATGCAACTAGATCTTCTTGATCACGAATTTTTCATGTTCAGGAATTCGGAAAGCGATCAAATAAACGTGCTTTACAGAAGAAAAGATGGTAATTACGGTTTAATAGTTCCACAATAAAAATTGTAAAAAACGAAAAAGTTGAAAAAAGAGGGCAAAAGATCGCCCTCTTTTTTATTTTGATTTACTCTGATAGGTGTAGTGTCTTTTTACAATTTGCTTTCTGTAATTGGTGAGTTTTGATGAAATCGATGGAATGCTCGATTCGTTTATTTTTGGGCTCACGTAAAGATGAATTTTAACGGTTTTTCCATTTGCGACGCTTATACTTTCAACTGAATCATTTGCGTTCCCATGATAACCAAGGTAGCCATAAAAATCTCCCGTGTCTATGGAATCGTCTCCGTTGAAGTCTTGCCAGGCGTAGATTTTATAAGTGCCAGCTGAAAGCTTTAAAGCAAAGCTTCCATCGTTTTGCATAAAAGTCGTGGTTGCGACAGAACCATTTGAATCTTCGGCCCAAATTATCAAGGGTTCCCACCCACCATTGTAAGTAACGGCATTGTAAGCGTTTACCAAACCATAACCACCGTAATTTGAAGAAGCCGGAACTGCCTTTGCCGTTTTTTTCAAAATATTCAATATGTTCGATGGATTCGTTATTCCATTCGAAATCATCAATGCAGTCACAG
Organism: Mesoaciditoga sp.; assembly: GCF_054006115.1. Lineage (NCBI taxonomy): Bacteria > Thermotogati > Thermotogota > Thermotogae > Mesoaciditogales > Mesoaciditogaceae > Mesoaciditoga > Mesoaciditoga sp. Next base: position 48,168 of record NZ_JBPNHS010000003.1, read on the forward strand.
CCGCCACATGCGGAGCGGCCATTGAAGTACCTTGCAAGTAAGCGTAGGTATTTTCGTGCGTTGAAGTGGAGTAATAAGTACTGATTATCTCGCCGCTTTTTCCAAAGTCTGTATCTCCGCCAGGAGCCCATATCACGTTATTTGCGTAATTTGAATAATACGCACGCGTGTTGTTTGGCCCAACGGCGGAGACGGCTATTACAGTGGGAAACGCTGCCGGATAATCTAACGAATTCAAGTCTTCATTTCCAGCCGCCGCGACCAATGTTACACCATTATCCTGAGCGTATTGGCAGGCTTCCTCTTCTACACGTGAGTAATCTTCTCCTCCAAAACTCATATTTATAACTTTTGCGCCATGTTCAACAGCGTAAACTATACCCTTGGCAATGTCCATAGTGTTACCTATTCCCGAAGAATTGAGGATTTTTATTGGCATGATCTTCACGGAATTTTTTTCACCCCAGTCTATTCCGGCGATGCCACGAGCGTTATCCGTGTCAGCATCTATTATGCCGGCCACGTGTGTTCCGTGACCGTAATCGTCGTCAGTGTTTGTACTATTTGAAACGAAATTGTATCCAGGGACCAAAACGTTTTGAAGATCCGGATGTGTGGAAGATACGCCGGTGTCTAACACCGCGACGATGACAGTGTTGACCCCTTTCGTCACTTTCCATGCTTGAGGCACACTTATATCCGGGAGATTCCATTGGGAAGAATAATATGGATCATCCGGGCCCATTGTATGAACTACGTAATTTGGTTCGACATACTTGACGTTTGGCATTTTTTCAAAAAATTCAACTGGCTTTGGAAACATTAGTTGAAACTTTTAAAAGAACCGCGTTTATATCCCTATTTGGCGTGTTCAATTCATCTTTTACCTCGTAAGAAAATGGAATAGCACTTTTCGCAAAAACGGCAGATGGATTTTTTTGTTCTTTAAGGCCAACTACAATCTCATCATTTATCCAGTTTTTGCTATCATTTGATTTTTCTAAGGGCACAGCGAACTTTAACGTTTTTTCTTTTTGTGATGAAATAAAATGACTTTTTCCAGTGTAAACATCCACCCTTCCCTGAATAATTCCCATAGAAGCTTTACGATCGTTACTCATTTTAAACAAAAAGCATCCGGAAAGCATCATTACCATCATTAAAATGGCGAAAAGCATCAATATGAATTTTTCTTTTTTCATCTTATTCTCCTTTGAATTTCTGTCTTGCAGTTACCAAAAAACTCGCTAAAATTTTTCACGGCCTTAATGCATTTCTTGATCTCTGTTGGATTATAACAAAGGAAAAGAATAAGATTAAAAAGTTCAAAGTTATCCTTGACAATATTTTCACTTTTTGATACAGTATTACTGTACTAGTTCAATAGGTCGGTGATGCATCAAATGAAAATAGATTATCACTCAGATGTTCCAGTTTACAAGCAGATAATTACCGAAATGGTAGATTCTATATTATCCGGGGCTTTGAAAGAGGGAGAAGAGTTACCGTCAATAAGAAAAATGGCGTTAGACTTAAACGTGAATCCAAATACCATAGCAAAAGCCTACATGATCCTTCAAGAAAAAGGATATATTTATTCCATTGCTGGTGTAGGATACAAAGTCGCCAAGCCTCCACGTGAATCCGCGCAAGAACGTTTAAACGAGCTTGAAGAAGAAATGAGGAAAATCCTGAAAAAGATGAGTAAATTTCCTATAAGTGGTGAGGAACTGCAAAGGAGATTGCTTATGCTCGTAAAAGAGGTGATAGATGATGGTAATCAAGGCTGAATCGCTTGTGAAGGTTTACCATAATGGCGTTAAAGCCTTGAAAGGCGTTAACTTCGAAGTTAAAGAAGGAAGGATATTCGCGGTATTGGGTCCAAATGGTGCTGGCAAGACAACACTTCTCAAATGCATGCTGGGGATGATAAAACCAACCGCTGGAAGTATAAGCGTCTTTGGTAAAACTCCATTTCCAGCTGGTGTGAAGAACGCTTCATTTGTCCCGGAAGGAAAAAACCTTTATGAATGGTTGAAAATCTCAAAGATGATTGATATTTTCGCTTCATTTGCGCCGAATTTTTCTTTTTCAAGATTTGAAAGTATGGCAAAACGTTTCTCGTTGAAGTTAGATGGCAAAGTTGGGGAGCTCTCACAAGGAAATAGAACAAAGCTGTACGTCTCCCTGGCATTTGCTCAAGATGTGAATTTGTACGTTTTAGATGAGCCAACTTGGGGACTTGATCCAATCGTGCGTTATGAAGTTCTCTCCCTTGTAAGGGAAAGCGTATTAGAAGGCAAAACTGTTGTGTATTCATCTCACATCCTCTCAGAGGTTGAAGAGGTTTGCGATGATTTAATAATTCTCAAAGAAGGTGCACTTTTGTATAACGGTACATTGGACGATTTGAAGGAGAAGAAGAAAACCACACTTTCCAATGCGTTCTTAAGTCTGGTAAAGGGTGATTCGCTATGAAAAAAGAGTGGAAAATGTTGCAGATAAGATTTATCGTGTTGCTCGTCGTAATGATTTCTTCTGCGGTGGTAGTGGTGCTTACAAGAAATTTCGCGATTGGAGCTTTGAATTCTCCGGAAATTCAACAGTACATAAAAAACTCTTCCAAAATAGCGAGTATCATTGGTAAAATTTCAACGAATTTCACTTATTATTCCTTTAGCCAATGGTTTGGAAAGAGTTACATTCAGCTTGTGGCCATCTTCGCGATCCTTTTAAGTTTTTCTTCATTTAGCAAGGAATTTTCCAAAAAAACCATTTACCTTATTGCCTCAAGAATGACGAGATGGCAAATATACATCTCAAAGAATTCAGTTGGATGGATCGCCTTTTCCATCATCGTTATTTCTGGTGGGATTGGCTATTTTGTCGCCGCCCAACTTGCAGGGTATCATCTTCAACTATCTCAAGTGCTATCATGGACTTTCACCAGTATAATAGGTGGTCTCTTGCTTTACCAAATAGGAATGTATCTTTCTTTGCTCTTTAAAGATCAGATGAAGCCTCTTGTTGTCGGAATTGCAATTTACATAGGTTTGTACATCACAAGTTTTATAAGGGAGATAAAGTTCTTAAACGTATTTTCTTACATGGCTCAGGACGAGGTGTTATTTGGCAAAGGGGTGAATATTTTTTCAACATTTGTCGTACTTGGAATATTCACTGCGATATTTGTTTGTGGGTATTTTCAATTCAAGTTCAAAGATCTTTAATTTTAAAAATTGAAGAGAGGGAGATGAGAAAAAATGATAATCTCAACTACCGAGAACATACCAGGTTACAAGGTTAAAGAGTACGTTGGACTGGTAAGGGGAAATGCCGTGCTTTCAAGAAATGTCGGCGTAGACATAGCGGCGGGATTGAAGACCATAGTTGGTGGAGAAATCAAGGGATACAGAGAATTGCTTACGCGTTCGAGAGAGCTTGCAATAGAAAGAATGACAGATGAAGCGGAAAATTTAAACGCCGATGCCGTAATTATGGTAAGACTTGCAACCAGCCAGATAATGTCAGGCGCGGCCGAAATAGTCGCGTACGGTACAGCGGTAAGGATTGAAAAAGTTTGATTTGAAAAGAACAAATTCTTTCATGGAGCGGTAAAGGAGGGATTTTTTATGAAAAAGGCGTTTTTTGTTTTACTGTTTACTTTCATCATCTTTTGCTTTACTTCTCTTACAGCAATGGCGCAAAGCTATCCAGATGCTTACTTTACAAAAGCAAGGACTTTTATAGAATACCTTTCGTCTGGAAATTTTTCGGAAGCCCAAAAGATGTTCAACTCACAGGTAAAAGATGTTTTACCTCCTCAGAAGTTGGAAGCCATTTGGAATAGCATAGAAATGCAATTCGGAAAATTCGTCAAGATAGAGAATATTAACGCTCAAAAAAGCGAAGGTTATGTAATAGTCATTGCCACTACTGAATTTCAAAACGAATATTTGAACGTGAAAATGGTTTTCGATGACAATTTTAAAATGGCTGGCTTGTGGTTTTTAAAGGCAAATGTTCAAAAATACAAGCTTCCGCCTTACGTGGACACTTCAAAATTCACAGTTGAAAAAGTTGAAATAGGTAAAAAGTGGAAATTGCCCGCAGAACTCACGATTCCTAAAAGAAAAGGACCTTTCACCGCTATTGTCATGATTGGTGGCTCAGGGCCATCAAATATGAATGAAACAATTGGAAAAAATGAGCCTTTTAAAGATATCGCTTATGCTCTTTCAACTATGGGATTTGTGGTTTTAAGATACGATAAACGATCTTACGTGTATGGAAAAGAAATGAAGGCTAAAGATATCACCGTTCAAAACATTTACCTTCAAGATGCCTCTTACGCTGTGAATTACTTAAAGGGTAAATCTTTTGTGAACAAGATATTTTTACTCGGACACAGCCTTGGTGCGTATCTCCTCCCAGAAATAGCAAAAGAAAATACATCGGTTGCAGGTCTGATAATGCTCGCAGCGCCAGCACGGCCTTTGGCAAAAGTTATGGAAGACCAGTTGAAGTACATTTCAAAACTTTCTCCAAGCAGTGCAAAGGAAATCAATGGTTTAATTGAAAAAATGAAACTTCTTCAAGAACATAAAATACCTCAAGATGAGTTTGTCATGGGAGCTCCCGCAAGTTATTACTATGAACTCGAAAAGTACGATCCAATAGAAATTTTAAAAACCCTTAACAAACCGGTTCTCATATGCAAAGGCGGAAAAGATTATCAAGTATCGATGAAAGATTTTGAGATGTTCAAAGAGACATTTGGCAAAGATCCGCTTTTTACCTTTAAATTGTATCCGAATTTGAGCCATATATTCACGCTTGTTACCGGGACTCCTTCACCTTTGAATTATCAGAAGGCAGAGAACGTTTCACAAAAAGTCGTTGAGGATATTTCTCGATGGATTAAAAAGGTAGAACAATAATGAAATTTTGTGTAAAGTACGGAAAGTGAACCATCTCTACAGAAGAGGCGTCTAATTTTTGCAACAAAAAATGGAGGTGGTTTAAGGTGAAAAAATTGTTGTTTTTGCTTATTGCCGTTTCTTTGGTAGGTTCTATATTTGCGGCTGGAAATGCTAAAGAAGGAATTTTAGGATCTATTCGAATGTCATCAGCTGTTAAAGTCGAAACTCAAATAAGAATACTAACGATTATGAATCACTTGCAAATAACAACATCTCAGGCTTCTGCGCTGGCAAAGAGCATGACAGAGCTAAAGAATAATGTGAATTCTTTGCAAGAAGAACGATTAAAAGCCTTAACATCTTTACGCGATGCCTTGCTCTCTTCAAACAAGGAAGCGATTGCGAATGCTCAAGAAAAATTAAAAGACATTTCTCAATCTTACCTTGAAACGTTAAAAAACTTTGAAGATTCCGTTGAATCGGTAATTACGTTGAAGCAGGCTCTTTCAATTGACAGATGGGTAAAATCTGCGATTGAAGAATCTGGACCGCTGCAAGACTTTTTAAGAAATTTCATTGGGAAACCCGTCAACATTTTTGGAAGGAAAAATATTCCACAAATACTTGCGCAGCGTAAAACTAAAACGGACAATAAATCTGAAAAAAAGGTTTTTAGCAAACCACAAAGAGGCACTTCTTTGATACGGGAAGCTTATAAAAGAGAGGATGTACTTTATTTTCTGGTTAATTCGAATCTTTACGATGTGCTTGTGAAAACACTTCAAATGAAAGCCGCGATCACGAAATAAGGAGTTCTAAAATTTCCATCTTAGATTTAGTTGTCCCCAAAGAAAGAAGAAAACTTTTTGGATCTGGATGCCCATCTAAGAGGTTAAGCGCCATTGCAAAGAAGACGGCCGCCTCGGATGGGCTTTTTATCTTTTTAGGTGCCTCTTCTTCCAGATCATATCGTTCTTCTTCTAACACCTGCGAAAGCGCTTTTCCAACTTCCCATGAAATGTCCACCGTGTATTGGACCGCACTTTCCAAAGCGTGTCTGGCATCTTGTTTTAAAACATTCTTCAAAAGGTAAACTCTGTACAAAAACAAGAAAAGGGCTATCACATCTACTGAATTCGTGAGCAAAAGAGCACTCTGTGTTAGAATCCTTTCGCTTAAGTATGGGCACTCACCGTATTCTTTCACCGTAAGTGGAAAAATTTTGAGAATTTCTTCGGTGAATATTTTTTCCGCCGGAAGAGAACCTTCGTGTAAGCTTTTAGATCTCTCTTTTAACTTTCTATTGCTGAAATCGAATTGGTCAAGAAATTCCACGATATTTGGGATTCCTTTCATACACTTTTTTTCCAAATAAATGAGTTCTTTCCTCGATTCAAATGATAGTTCTTTGTGCTCTTCACATATTTCAATGGCGTTGTCAAAAATACGGTTAAAGGCATAGATATCAACAGAAGCTAGAAGAAAGCCTTCCTCTTTTATTTCCATTTCTTGGCCTTTTTCAACGAAATCTAGCGCTTCTTCGTAAAGGCCTAGGAGTTTTTGTATTATCACGAGTTCAGTCAACACCTCTGAATTTTCGATGCCTTCATCCCAAAGCGTTTTTAAAATTTTCAAAGCTTCAAAAACTTTACCCAATCTGTAAAGTGTGTAAGAAAGATTGTATTTTGCTTGCCATCCTCCCTCTCCTTTGGATATTGATTTTCTAAACTCTTCTTCCGCCAGGGAAAATTTTTGAAGCAAGTTGGCAGCCACTCCAATTCTCCAATGGACAGCTGGTAAGTCTTTATCTATGGCAAGTGCTTGTTGATAAAGCAGCATAGCGGATTTTGGATCGTTTAATTTCAAATAAGAATCCCCCATAACTATGTACGCAAGGGGAAACTTTGGATCTATTTGAATTATATCTTTACAAGTTTCTATTGCGTCGTCTACTTCTTCTTTTTGAAGCAGAGTTCTGGCCAACTCCAAACGTGCCGGTACGAAGTCATCGTTTAAGCTTATGGCTTTTCTTAAAAGTAACTCAGACCTCTCAAGGTTTCCTTCTTCCCTTTCAATTATTCCGAGATGAAAAGGATATCTGTAATCTTTTTTGTACTTAGCAGCTTCCTCAATGTATTTACGGGCCTTTTTAAAATCCCTTGAATTTATCGCGTCCCTTGCCCTATCGTACAGCAAATACACGTAATAAGAAAGATAGTAATCTAAATCCTTTCCCGTTTCCACCTGTGCCTTTAGTCCCCTGAGTATTATTTCGGTTGTTAATTTGTTTTCCTTTACGGCTTTTTCAAAATCTTCAGCTAATAAGGGAAGTTTAACGGGCAAATTTTCAATCTTTGCCTTCTTTGGATCTAAAGGTAAGTACACCAATACAGTTCTTTTCAAATTCACTTCTCCAATCCGTACAAATTCAATTTTTTGGTCAAAGTTTTTGGATTCACGCCGAGTACCTTACTTAATTTTGCTTTGTTCAGACCATAGATCTTGATGGCTCTCTTTATGAGTTCCTTTTCAGCCTCGGCATGCACATTTTTAAGGTAGTCTTTTAACTTAGGAAGCGATTCCAGGGAATCAATGTCAGTATGTACTTTTTCTTCTCCCGCGAGGAAAGATTTACAAAAATTCAAAAAATCCTTCCAATTTTCGTTCCACTTTGATCTTTTTATTCTTTCTTCAAGATCGTAAGATATTTCAAAGTTTACCCTTTTCGTTTCTTGAGCCAACATTGTCACGAATACCCTTAAAATCATGGGTAACGATTCGCTTATCTCATGCAAAGAAGGTATCCTTGAAATCGAGACTCCGACAAGTTGTTTAAGAAACGGTGGAATTTTCTTTTCGTCTTTGAAGTGAAATATCATACGTGCCAAGCAATTTTCTCTTGAATCGGAAAGGTAGGGTGAAAAAAATCCTTGAGCCGATGAACGTGCCATCTTTGAAATGGCATGTTCCGAACAAGAGTCACAGTTCATCAACAATACGACACCATCTCGAGATAAAAGAGATGGATGATTTTTGCTCCCGAATAGTCTCAACATCATTTCTTCTTCAGAAGATATTGAAAAGTCCATTATTTCAGCGTTTTGTAGAAGCGGCCATACTATCCATTCTTCCAACAAACCATCTTCAGCTATGACTATGGAAATTCTTGAAAGTGAATTAAAAGACAGCTTTCGGTAAGCTTTTGCCATTCTCCTATCCAACATGACAGGCTCAAGCATGAGCTCTTTGGCCCTCTTTATTTTGTTCATCGATTGGCGCTCTTTAACCACCTTTTCCATCAACTCTAACGCTTTGATTACTTCGTCTGAATGAACGTTAAACGCTCCTTGTACGTGCTCGCTTCCGATATTGATAAAAATAGTCCCTAAATTGGAAAAATCCTTGACTTTGTCAAAATCATCTTTCTTGTCGAGTATGATGACGTCCCAAAATGTGGCATACATAACATTTTCAATTCTTCTGTAAAGGGTTGGTCTGAATCTTTTAAGCTTCAGACCAACCTCAACAGGAGCCAACACGTTGATCATGTAACCTCCATTAATCAGGTATTATAAACGTTCCACTCTTACCCTCTAAGGCTTCACTTACCTTCTCGAGAGAAGTTATCACGCACTGACGATTGGTAGCCTTAACGAAAGCTATGGCAGACTCTATCTTTGGTCCCATAGAACCAGCTGGAAAATGGCCTTCTTCCATCAATTTAGATGCCTCCGAAATTGTTACTCTGTCAAGTGCCTTTTGATTTGGTTTACCGAAATTGACGTAAACCTTTTCAACACCGGTTAATATCACGAAGATATCAACATCCAATATTCTCGCTAACAAAGATGAAGCTCTATCTTTGTCAATGACGGCTTCCACTCCTTCAATTGTACCATCTTCTTTTCTTACAACGGGTATTCCTCCACCACCAACGGTAACCGTTATGACACCTTGTTCGATGAGCTGTTTTACGAGATCTTTTTCCACAACATCCAATGGCTGAGGAGATGGAACAACTCTTCTGTACCCTCTACCGGCGTCTTCTTTTATCTTCCATCCTTTTTCTCGAGCCAATTTTTCGGCCTCTTCGGCAGAATAAAAAGGACCAACTGGCTTTGTGGGATTTTTGAAAGCAGGATCTTCTTTATCCACAACAACCTGTGTTACCAAAGCCACGGATTTTCTTTCAATTTTTTTCTTTGCCAGCTGATTTTCAAGAGCTTGAACTATTAAATATCCAAGCATTCCCTGCGTGTAAGCGTCATTTAAATCAAGTGGGAGAGGTGGAAGCTTTTCTTTTGCCAGATCCTGTTGAACAAGTAGGTTTCCAACCTGTGGACCATTTCCATGAGTGATAACGACGTTCATACCATCCAACGCCTCTACAAGATATGAAGCCGTCGTTTCCAGATTTTTCCTCATAACCTCTGCAGTTGGTTTTTCCTTTGGGCCTTGAATGGCATTTCCTCCTATTGCTATTACGGCACTTTTCATGTTTATCCCTCCTTTTTCGCAGATAGTGCTCCAAATGCGATTGAAGCAAGCTTGGCTTTTGCTTCATCTGCTCTCGAGACGATCACTATTGGAGCTTTTGCTCCCAAAACTATTCCTCCTATAGTGTAGTGGGCACAATAGTCCATTGATTTTCCCAGGAAATTCCCGGAATGAATATCTGGAACGAGAAGAATATCAGCGTTTCCCGCTACTTCTCCTTCAACATGTTTTACCTTTGCAGCTCTCGCATCTATAGCGTTATCAAAGCCGAGAGGACCGTCAACTACGCATCCGGTTATCTGCTTTCTTTTCCACATTGCGGCCAATTCAGCCGCTTCAACGGTTTCTGGCATGTCCGGATTGACAACTTCGACTGCGGCTATACAGGCTACCTTTGGATTTTCGTTTCCCATTTTGTGAAAAAATGTGACGGCGTTTTTTATGATCTCCACCTTTTGCTCGAGCGTAGGCCTTATTATCATGCCTCCATCTGTAATGCCAATGAATTTGTCGTAATCTTTTGCTTCGGCAATTACCAGATGGCTTAAAAGTTTTCCACTTCTCAATCCCCAGTCGGGATTTAAAACCGCTTTTAACAGAACGCTCGTCTTTATAAGCCCTTTCATCAATATATCGGCTTTACCACTGGAAACAAGTTTAACACCGCTTTCCGCTGCTTCTTTTGGATCGTTGGCATTTACTATTTCAAATTTTCCTTTTATTCCCAATTTTTCAAGATTTTCCTCGACCTTTTCTCTTTCTCCGACGAGGATCGCATCCACAATACCATTTTCAGCTGCCTCGTTTACGGCTTTTAAGCCCTCAAAATCTTCTGCTCCAACCAACACGATCTTACGTTTTGGGGCTCTTCTTATCTCTTCAAACATTTCTGAAAAATTCTTCATGATAAATCACATCCATTTCTGACATAAAATTCATTCCATAATTATCAAAGTTTGATCTATTTCAACCTGATCTCCTTCTTTGACAAGAACCTCTTTTATCTTTCCATCACGCGGGGCCAATATTTCATTTTCCATCTTCATTGCCTCTATAACGATAAGTGTTTGAGCATCTTTAACCTCATCGCCAGCCTTCACATTTACCTTCAAGATGACTCCGGACATTGGAGCGGTAACTTTTTCTCCTTCTGTATTGGAAGTGGAAGTGTTTGGCTGTGCCTGTTCTGGCGGTTGTGGCTGAGAAGGCGTAGAATTTGAGGAGGGCGCTGTGTTTGTACTTTGTTGTGGGACGCTATTAACCGTTGTGGTTGCAGAAGCTTGAGAAATCGATGAATTGTTCACCGGTACTTCGACACTTTGTGACGCGCCCAATTCTTCTACTTCTACTTCGTACATTTTGCCGTTAACCTTTATGAGATATTTTTTACCCATTTTAAAAACTCCTTTCTCATTTTCTTTTAACTGTTCTCCAGGTTACCTGCGGATTATGGAAACGCCACATGCTTCTCGGTTTGCTTTCATCCATTCTTCTGGCAGAAATCACTTTTACGGCTTTTACACCTTCAAATGAAGCAATGGCTGCGCTCAATACGGCTATGAGTTCCGAATCATCGACTGAATTTTGAACAGGAACGCTTTGGACGTTTTTATCCCCTTTCACAGCCTTTTCTGGCACTTTCGTATCTCTTTTCACCGAGCTTGTAGCTTTTGTAGCAGCGTTTGCGGCCTTCTTTTGCGCACTTTTATGAAAAAAATGTCCAACGATAGCGAAAAATATAGCGATAAATCCAAGGCCGCCAAGTGCTACGATTATTCCCACTATGGAAATCGTCCACGTCTTTTCCACTTATTCCACCTCGATCATAGAGGAATATTTCCATGCTTTTTTGAAGGTTTGCTTTCAGCTTTTGTTGACAGCGTTTCCAATCCCTTAACGAGATATTTGCGTGTTTCGGAGGGCAGTATAACGGTGTCTACATAACCTCTGGAAGCTGCCACGTACGGATTTGAAAACGCATCTGAGTATTCTTTTATCTTCTCTTTTCTCGTCTTTTCCGGTTCTTTCGATGCCTTTATTTCTTTTCTGAATATTATGTTTGCGGCTCCTTCAGCCCCCATAACCGCCACTTCTGCGCTTGGCCACGCCAACACCAAATCCGCTCCAAGATGTTTGCTACCCATGGCAATGTAAGCGCCACCGTAAGCTTTATGGGTTATAACTGTGATTTTTGGAACGGACGCTTCGCTGTATGCGTACAACAATTTTGCACCGTGCCGAATTATTCCTCCGTATTCTTGCGAAGTTCCAGGAAGAAAGCCAGGAGTATCAACAAATGTGATTATCGGAATGTTAAATGAATCCAGAAATCTTATAAATCGTGCCGCTTTGTCGGAAGAATCTATGTCCAAAACCCCTGCCAACACCTTTGGCTGATTCGCAACGATACCCACACTTCTTCCATTTATTCTGGCAAATCCAACTATCATAGAGCGGGCAAATTTAGAATGAACCTCAAAGAACGAATTCGGATCAACAACCTTCTTTATGACCTCTAACATATCGTAAGGTTTGTGAGCATCTTCAGGTACTATCGTATCTAGCGAAGGATCTGCTTGAAGTTCAACTGGTTCTGAAAGAGGCGGCTCCTCCATGTTGTTTGATGGAAGGTAAGAAAGGAGTTTTTTTACCATTTCGACCATTTCTTTTTCATCCTTTGCCATAAAATGGGCAACACCGCTTTTCGAGTTGTGCACAAGAGCACCTCCAAGCGCTTCTTGCGTAACGTTTTCACCAGTTACGGCTTTTATGACTTCAGGACCGGTTATGAACATTTTGGAAGTTTTGTCAACCATTAAAACGAAATCGGTTATTGCCGGAGAATAAACGGCTCCACCGGCACACGGACCAGCGATCACCGTTATTTGTGGGATAACTCCAGAAGCCATTGTGTTTCTGTAAAAAATTTCACCGTAGCCGTAAAGTGAATCAACGCCTTCTTGAATACGGGCACCACCAGAATCGTTTATACCAATTATCGGTATTCCAAGCTTCATGGCCATATCTTGAATTTTGGCTATCTTCTTGGCATGCATTTCGCCAAGAGATCCACCTTGAACTGTGAAGTCCTGAGAAAATATGGCCACATTTCTTCCATTTATCTTTCCCAAACCAGTTACCACACCGTCTGCTGGAAATTCTTTCTTATCCAGTCCAAAGTAAGTCGATCTGTGTTTTACGTGATCGTCTATTTCAATGAATGTTCCTTCATCCAAAAGAAGATCTATTCTTTCACGTGCCGTGAGTTTTCCAGCTTCATGTTGTTTCTTTATCTTTTCTTCTCCTCCACCAAGCCTGATTATTTCCCGACGCTTGAGAAGATCTTCATTTTTATTCATCCTTTTTCCTCCTCTCAACGAGTTCTAAGAGCACTCCGTGCACGTCTTTTGGATGAACGAAGGCTACGATGGTTCCTCCCGCTCCTGGTGCCGGATCGGAAAGTATCCTGTATCCTTCTGCTTTTAGCTTCTCAACGCTTTTGTACACGTCGTCCACTTCCAAAGCCATGTGATGTAACCCTTCACCGCGTTTTTCTATGAATTTTGAAATCGTTCCATTCTCATCAAGATCTTCTAACAATTCCACTCTTGATTCTCCAATTTTTACCATCACAACCTTTAATTTTCTATCTTCGAGTATTTCTTCTTCTATTTGCAACCCCAACACGCTTTTGAAAATTTTCGAAGCCTCTTCCGCTGATTTCACAGCCACGCCTATGTGGTCTATTTTCAAAGCTTTCATGATCGATACCTAAAAGGTACGTCACCATCCTTTCGCAATTTATTTGTATTTTTCACAAAGTTCACGTACAAATAAAGACTTTAGCTCCAAAAAATCTTTATTCAAAACCAAATCTTTTACCTCGCTTTTCTCGATCAAATCGTCCAATTCTCTCCTCAAGGAAGCCTTTACATGATGAAATAACTTTTGTCTTCTCCTTTTTGCAAGAGTTTCATTCTCTTTCATCTTTTGAAATCTTTCGTCTAGTGCATTTACAACTTCTTTGACGCCTTCATGAGTTAAGGCATTGGTAAGAAAAATTGGAATTTCCCTTTTTCCCATTGCCAAAACAGCACTTAACCTTGATTTCAAAATTTGGGCTCTTGGATTATCCGCCTTGTTTATCACGAATATATCCGCTATTTCCATGAGCCCCGCTTTCATCATTTGAACTTCGTCTCCTCCATCGGGCGAGAGCACAACAACCACGGTGTCGGCCACATTTCTGACATCAACCTCTGATTGTCCAACTCCAACAGTTTCAATTATCACATTGTCCATTCCAAAAGCTTCAAAAGCATCGCACGCCTCGAATATGGAAGGAGCCAGCCCACCAAGCGCCCCTCTACTTGCAAAACTGCGTATGAAGACATTACGTGATGTTGCGTGAGATTGCATTCTTATTCTGTCACCGAGCAAAGCACCATGTGTAAACGGACTCGACGGATCTACAACCACAACGCCAACATTTCTATTTTTCAATTCATCCAGAATTGAGCTCGTTAAAGTTGACTTTCCAACCCCAGGACTACCGGTTATACCGATAAGATGGGAAAGCTTTTTTTCCAGCTTTGAAAGAAGGAAATTTGCTCTTTCCGGGGAATTCTCGCACAAAGAAAGTACCTTTGCCAATACCTTTCTATCGCGATTTTTCATTCCCTCTATGATCTCTTCATCACGCATGCGAATGTTCAACAAAATTTTTCACCTGCTCAGCAACCTTTTCGGTAGACGTGCCTGGTCCGTACACTTCTACGACACCCATTTCTTTCAGTTTTTCGGCATCTTCTTCTGGGATTATACCACCAACGAAAACCGGTATATTGGCCCCCTTTTCTTTCAACAAATCCAAAACTTTTGGAACCAGCTTCATGTGTGCGCCTGAAAGTATTGAAAGGCCCAACACATCAACGTCCTCATCAACGGCCGCCTGGGCTATTTGTTCAGGAGTTTGTCTAATTCCGGTGTATATAACTTCCATACCGGCATCTCTCAAAGCCCTTGCTATAACCTTAGCGCCTCTATCGTGACCATCCAATCCCGGCTTTGCTATCATAACTTTTATCATTTTCAACTCCTCCTTCACAGCGCTTAAATCGTTATCGATTCTTTGTACTCGCCAAAAACGTCCCTTAAAACGTTTGAAATTTCTCCCAGCGTTGCGTAAACTTTAACGGCTTCTATTATCGGATACATGATATTGTCGTCCGTTCGTGCGGCGTTTTCTAAAGCTGTTAGTGCTTTTCTGACTTTTTCATTGTCCCTTTTCCCTTTCAACTTTTTGAGTTTTTCTATTTGCTCTTGTTCAACCTGATCGTTAACCTTTAAAATGGATTTTGGAGGCTCTTCTTCTATTGTGAACTTGTTCACTCCAACGACTATCTGCTTCCCCGCTTCAACTTCTTTCTGATATTCGTAAGCACGATTACTTATCTCCTGCTGGACGTAGCCAGACTCTATCGCCTTAACCATTCCACCAAGATCTTCTATTTTATCTATGTATTCAAAAGCCTTTCTTTCTATTGAATCGGTGAGACTTTCTATGTAATAAGAACCTGCCAATGGATCAACCGTCTTTGGGACCCCTGATTCGTAAGCAATTATCTGCTGAGTTCTTAAGGCTATCCTTACAGATTCTTCCGTTGGAAGTGCCAATGCTTCGTCTCTTGAGTTGGTATGCAATGATTGTGTTCCGCCAAGCACCGCTGCCAAAGCTTGAATGGTAACACGGATTATGTTGTTATCCGGTTGCTGAGCGGTAAGCGTTGAACCGGATGTTTGCGTATGGAATTTAAGACGCATTGCCGAAGGATTGGTAACACCAAATTTTTCTTTCATCAACTTTGCCCACATCCTTCTAGCTGCCCTGAACTTCGCTATTTCTTCCAAAAAATCGTTGTGCGCAGCAAAGAAGAAAGAAAGTCTCTTTCCAAAAACATTTGGATCCAATCCTGCGTTCACGGCGGCCCTTACGTATTCTATGCCATCTGCCAGTGTGAAAGCCACTTCTTGAACTGCATCCGCTCCAGCTTCCCTTATATGATAACCACTAATGCTTATCGTATTCCACAAAGGCATTTCTTTTGAGCAAAATTCAAATATGTTCGTTATTATTCTCATTGAAGGTTGAGGTGGGAAAATGTACGTTCCACGTGCGATATACTCTTTTAAAATATCGTTTTGAATCGTACCGCGCAGTGTATCTCTACTGAACCCTTGCTTTTCACCGACTGTCAAATACATGGCAAGAAGCACAGCAGCAGTTGAGTTTATCGTCATCGAAGTACTCACTTTTCCAAGGGGAATACCTTCAAAAAGTATTTCCATGTCTTCAAGCGAATCGATTGCCACTCCAACTTTTCCCACTTCTCCAAGAGAATGGGGATCGTCCGAATCATAGCCAATTTGGGTTGGAAGATCAAAAGCAACTGATAAACCGCTTTGTCCCTGTTCTAAAAGGTATTTGTACCTCTTGTTTGACTCTTCAGCCGTACCAAAACCGGCATATTGACGCATTGTCCAAAGTTTTCCCCTGTACATGGTGCTTTGAACGCCTCTTGTGAAAGGGTACTCAGCCGGAAAACCGATCTGCGAGTAATCCCCAACGTCCATTGGAGTGTAAAGCCTTTTCACCTCTTCACCCCAGGTGGTTTTAAATTCGCCACGTTCAGGAAACTTTTTCAACGTTTCTTCGGTTTTTTCGTTCCATCTTTCGTACTCTTTTCTTATCTCTTCATCTTTCACCGTGCTACCTCCTCACTTAGTGTTTTATCATCTATAACCATAGAAATACCTTTGAACTTCAATATCACCTTTTTACCCTTAGCATCTAAAAGTTTTGAAAGAGTATCTTCAATCTCATCAACATTTTCTACGTAAATGTAAGTAATATTTGGCGTTTGTAAAAGTCTTTCCAACACCATCTTTCCATTTTCGTGCTTGAATATACCCACGTAAGGACCACCAAGTGGTAGAGAAAATGGTAAAATCACTTCCTCTTCACTTTCCCCGTCCGTTGCCAAAACTTTTTCTCCATCTTCGGAAAGATAGAATTTTACCTTTCCTCTATTTTCCTCCAAAACCTTTGAAAAACCCTTTCCGTTTAGTGAAGAAATTGTCAAATCGAAGTATTGACGCTGTAAGTTAATTTTCTCTGTAATAGAATAGTCAGGATAGCCTTCTACAGAAGGCAGCTCCACGTTTCTTTGATCTCCAAAAAGCTGTTGTTGAAGGGCTTTCAGCCCGCCTTCTGCCCTATCCCATATGAGATCTAAGTTTTCAACAGCGTACTTTCTGTTGGAGCATACCGAGTCCAATGCGCCACTCAAAATCAACGCTTCAATTGCCCTTTTAGTTGGCTTAGCGTCTCTTATTCTCGCGAGAAAATCTTCAAGGCTTTCGAAACGTCCTTTTTTTCTTTCTTCATATATGCTGTTTGCAAGTGAAAGACCGACGCCTTTAATGGATGCCAAACCACTTAGTATCTTATTCGAGTCTACGCTAAAAATAGCCTTTGAACTGTTCACATCTGGTGGTAGTATTTCCACTCCCATTCTTTTTGCTTCGCTTGCGTAAAGGGGTAATTTCGTTGTATCGGATAAATGTGAATTCATCAGTGAAGAAAGATAATCAGCGGTTTTTTTTGCCTTTAAATAAGCTGTCCAGGCAGTTATATGAGCATATGCAACACTGTGAGATTTGTTGAAACCATATGAAGCGAATGAAGTTATGAGCTTAAACAGTCTTTCGGCCTTTGAACTTTCAAATCCGCTTTTTTTCATGCAACCTTTCACAAACTCATCCTCGAGTTCTTCCAATAGCTCACTTTTTTTCTTTGATATGGCTTTGCGAAACAAATCAGACTTTGCTGGAGAAAAGCCAGCTACTTCTTTTGCAATTTGCATTATCTGCTCTTGATAAACTATCATCCCATACGTTTCACTGAGCAAATCGTTTAATCCAAATTCGTCTTCGTTAGAAGAAAGGCCATGCTTTCTTCTTACGTACTCGTCCGCCATTCCTGAATACATTGGCCCCGGGCGATTGAGACTTAGGAGCGATATTAAATCTTCGAATTTTTCCGGTGCCATTTTTTTAGTCAAAGCGGTCGCAGAAGGACTTTCGAGTTGGAACACTCCCAGCGTTTTTCCCTCCTTTAGGAGTGAATATATACTTTTATCATCGATTGGAAGAGCATTTATTTCTTTACGTGTAGCATTTCCCAACGTTTCTTTTATGTTGGTCAACGTTTTTAACCCTAACAGATCTATCTTTATAACTCCGAGTTCAGCCAAAGAATCCATATCGAATTCGCTCACCCACGAATTTGCATTCCATACAAGAGGAATTTTGTCCTTTATAGGAGTTGAAGATAAGATGATACCAGCGGCATGGATAGTTCTATGGTGAACGATTCCTTCTAAAAATTTTGCGTATTCGAGCGTTTCTGAAATTGATGGATCTTTTAAAGCCTTTTGCAAGGAGGGATTTTCTTTTAAAGCTTGTTCTACGGAATGGTATCCAGATACTTTCCATACCAGATCGTTAATTACTCTATCGTTCAAGTCAACAGCTTTTCCTATTGCCCTTATAACGGCCCTACTCCCAAGTGTCCCATAAGCGCCGACTTGAACCACATTATCCTGTCCAAACTTTTCGATCACTTTTAGTATTAAAGAATTCCGTTCGGTATCTTCGACGTCCACATCTATGTCTGGGTCGCCTTGACGGTATTCGTTTAAGAACCTTTCAAAGAGTAAATCGTACTTCATCGGATCAACGCTTGTTATTCCTAAGGTGTAAGCGACATTTGAAGACACGGCTGAGCCTCTTCCTGGTCCTATAACTATTCCGGCTTTATCGGCAATTTTAATTATCTCTGCCACTACCATAAAATAACGGCAAAAGTTTTTTGCCTCTATGATCTTAAGTTCTTCTTCTATTTTCATCCATCTCTTTTTATCGCTAACCTTAGAACGAAGAATTCTTCTCAGCCTTTCACAGTCATTTTCATTTGTCATTTTTAAAGATGGAAGTTCAATGTTTGGTTTCAAATCGTATTCTTCACACTTGTTCGCTATTTCCAAGGTATTTTCCAATGCTTGTGGAATATCTTTAAAAAGTCCATACATCTCTTCTGGGCTTTTTAAGTAGTACTCATTGCTACCGTAAGCGTATTCTCCATCCCATTTCATATTTCTTCCAATGGAAACGAAAAGACCATGGGCTTTTGCATCTTCTCTGTTCAAAAAATGAACATCATTCGTGGCCACCACTTTCACGTTAAACAGCTCTGATAATCGCATTAAAGCCGCGTTTACCTTTTTTTGTTGAGGCAGGCCAGTTCTCATGAGTTCAAGATAAAAATCGTCTTTAAAACGCTCTTTGTAAGATTTAACAAGAGTTTTTGCGCTCTCAAAATCATCGTTCAATATAGCAGCTGGAATCTTTCCCCCAATACATCCAGAAAGAACAATGACATCTTCAAGTTTGAAGATGTCCTCATCATTAAATCCATTTTCATCTCTTTTTTTTAGATCGTTCAGAGACCTTACAATAGAAAAATATCCATTTTTGTTTTTGGCTATTATCGTAAGATGGTGGCGTTTTCTTCCTTCTCCCTTCATGTACACTTCACAGCCTATGACGGGTTTAACACCATTTTTTAAAGCGGTAGAATGAAGCTTGCCGACTCCAGCCATAGTGCCATGATCGGTTATGGCCACCGCATTCATACCAAGATTTTTTACTTTCTCAATCAAAGGGTCTATTCGAACAATTGAATCGAGTAAACTATATTCAGTGTGAAGGTGAAGATGAACGAATCTTCTCATACCCTCTCCTTTGAGAGCAATCGAAACATCTTAAAAAATTCTCTCGCGCACTTTATTTTAACACCCTTGCTGCACATTCACAAAAAATAAACACACTTTATGCTATCATTACCAATGTAATCACTGAGTTTCAGAAAATGGAGGAACAAAGATGGAAAATGAAGAAAAGGAAATAGAAAAATACGTTTTGGCTGTAAAAGAAGCTTTAAAAGAAGCACCACTTCGTAAAGATGATGCTATCGACGTGACTGACTTATGGCTTATTACATCTTTACCAATCGATCTTATCGAAGAATGTTTAAAAGAAGATAGCTTTGAGTTGCCAGCGCATGTGAAAAAGGTAATACGTAAGGGAAGAGTAATTTTGGAAAATCAACACTACTTTCCTTCAAGCGATGACAAAAAAGATTCCTGATCAGGTCTTTACCAAGTTTTGTGTATCCGTTTATCTGAGATAAGAATTCATAAATGAGATTCAACCCTTTCTTTGAAATATACTCAACCAAATTTAGACATACAGAAATTACCCCTTTATGATCTGAAAAGAGGAGCCTATAAATTTTTCTAACTCTGCCTTGCAACTTTCTTTTTTAACTTCCTTTTCAAAGAAGTTCCTCACAGCTTCTTTTAATTTGTGAAATCTATCGTAATAAATTCCTACTACCTTCTTTCTCAAATTATGCAAGTCGAGTTAAAGAGATAAATATTGGATAACAAGGTCATTGAAAAAGGCATGAAATCCTCCTATAATCGTTGTGGACAAACAAACTCAAAGGAGTGATTCCATGCCCACAACAAATATACCACAAATTCTT